>AEPR01000652.1 GCA_000195205.2 Oxalobacteraceae bacterium IMCC9480
GTGCCCACCCTACCAAACCGGCGGCTCCGGGCGGCATGTCGCGGCCGAGGTTCAGGCTCAAATCCATGACCACACACTCAAACGCAACCAATCCACCAGCTTGTGCGTCCATTGCCAGATCAGCTTGCGCTGCCCGATGGCGATCTTGCCGATGCCTTCCATGCCGGGGCGCAGCTTGTCGCTGACCTGTTCGACATCGGCCTCGACCCGGAAAAAACTGCGTCCTTCGCGCGAACTGGTCACCGGCGTCAGGTGCGAAATCACCAGCGGAAACACCTGACCCGGCAACGCGGTCAGCATCAGCTCGCCACGCAGTCCTTCGCGAATGCCGGTGATGTCGCTTTCATCAACTTCGAGGATGACCCGATACGCGTTCAGCGGCGCAACTTCGAACAGCGTCTGGCCGCGCTTGACCGCACTGCCCAGCGCTTGCGACAGGTCACCGCTAACAACAATGCCATCGAGCGGCGCGGTGATGCTGGCCCGCGCCAGCTGCTCGGCCAGCAAATCCATTTGCGCACGCGCCTGCTGCACTTGCGCCAGCGAGATATTGAGCTGCACGCGGTCGGCCTTGGCCATCGCTTCCTGATACTGCTTGCTGTATTGCTCGGCCTGGCTGGCCCAGCGCAGATACTCCAGTTGCAGGTCGCGCTGATCCAGCGTGGCCAGCACGGTGCCAGTCTTGATGACATCGCCGGCACGCTGGCTGGCGGTCGCGACATAGCCATCGAAGGGCGCCACCAGCACGCGCCGGATCGCCCCTTCGAGCGCGGCATTCGCGCCCACCGTATAGGTGCTGCTGGCGATGCTGAAGAACAGCACCGCCAGCATCAGCAAGCCGGCGGCGAGTTTGCGGCCATAAAAGCGCGGGCCGGTAAATTTGATCAATTGATCGCGGCCGAGATCCTTGATGCGAGCCACCAGCAGCCGGTCATTGAGGCGTTTTTCTTCGAGGATGCGGCTGCACAATGCCACCACCGCCTGGCACAGTTCGATCTCGGCGGGCGTGAACGGACGCGCGCCGGAACGCTCGAACGTGAAGCCGCCGGAGACCAGATTGCCGGTCGCGCCCACCACGAACGGGATCGTCAGCAAATTGTCGCTGCCATGCTGGCGCGCCAGCGCGGCGTGGTCGCGCGTGACCAGCAACTGCGCCGGCGGTGCCGGCAATTGCAACAGGGATTGCTGGTCAATGGCTTCGTCGATGGCGCTGCCGATGGCGCGGATCAGGTTCATGCGCTTGCCGATCCGGGCGCTGTGCGAGACCGCATCGACGCCGGTGTGATCGCTACGGCGAAATCCGACACTGACGCGATCGCAATCGAAACGGATCGCCAGATCGGTCACCAGCGCATGCGCTGCCGGCGTGAATTGTTGCTCGGTCATGGCCGAGGCGACCAGATCCAGCGTGGTCATCAGGCGCTCGCGCGTGACTTGTTCGTGGCCGGATTGCTGGCGCAGCAAGGCTGCCTCGATGCCTTGCAAACCCCATTGCAACTGGCGCGTCAGCGCTTGCATGCCGGCATCGCTGCGCGGCAGGGTTTGCAGCGCGACCAGCCCGTGCAGATGGCCGTCCAGCATGACCGGATAGGCCAGCGCCGCCTGCGTGGCATCGGCCAGTAAAGTCGGCTGGCGCGATTCCAGTGCCAGCCCGGCGACCTCGGTCAGCATGCTGCCGGGCGCTTGCTGCGGCGGCCAGAAAGCCACCGGCAAAAACGGCCCGGTGTCGGGCGGACCGAGCACCATCACGGCACCGGTGGCGCCCTCGATCATCGCGCATTGCAAGGCCAGCCAGGCGCTGCCGAACTGGCGTATATCGAGAGGCGCGGCAAACGATTGCCAGAGCGATTGCGGCGTGCCGGCCAGGTCTGCGGATTCGGACAAAAGCAATCTTTCAGTAGTCAATTAAAAACCGGTCAAGCCGGTCCGTAGCGCGCGGCGTGCTCCTGCAGGCCGCGTTCGAGCAGCTGCGCCAGCCGCTTCGCAGTATAGGGCGTGAGCACCACGGCGGGCGCGCCATCGCCCTCGAACTGCAGCGTGATCGCGTCCTCCGTACCGAGTACTGCGCAGGACGGCACCATCGCCGCCGGCAGATCGCGCTCGTCCCACTGCGGCACCAGCGCGATGCTCATCGGCAGGTCTTTGCTCATGCCGTGGTCTCCGGTTCCCGATCGGTCAGGCTGTCACCCCAGTCAATCGCCACCGCACGACGGGCCGGTGCGGCGGCCTGCAACTCGACAATCGCCACGCCGGCAATGTCGTGGCTGACGGCGGCAAGCGGTGCCGTCGCGCTCGCGACCTGCGGCCCGGCTTGCTGCAAGTCCAGGCGCACGCCGGTGCGACCGGCAACGGCGGTGGCGAGCCACTTGCCGCTGCGCGCATCGAACTGGCGCGCGACACCGGAGCGCACCTGCAGAGCTTGCGCACCGACCAGTCCGGCAAGGGCGATGTTGAGTTCGCCACTGCTTTCCGGTGCGACCGCCGGTGCCTCCGGTGTGACAGGTGCCGCACAGGGCACCACGACTTCGCCGTCAATGACGACAGGCTCGGCAGGAAGGCAGTCCGGATCGGCTTGCGGCCGGGCCGGACCGGCACCGGTTGCCGGACCGGTATCAAAATCGCCCGGTTGTGCCGGTGCGACCGCGGCCACGGCCTGCATCTCGCCGCCACGGCTATGCGTGACCACGGTTACCGGCTGCGTGCTGGCATCGACCACGGCGGCTTTATATCCCGGTGCAGCGATGCTGGCCAGTAGCTGTTCCATGCGCCGCGCTGCCGCCAGCATGCCGGGCCGGCCGGTCTCGTGGCTGTCGCTTGCCGGTGGTGCAGCGGCAAACACTACGTCTTGTGCACTGGCGATCAAGTCAGGCGAATTGGTGGCCGAACCGAAGCGCACCAGCGACACGGCCCTGCCATCGATGAAGGTGATTGCACCGTAATCGCCGACCATCACGTCCTGCGTGAACAGGCCGTACAGCAAGTCGTTGCCGACGCCACCGAACAGCACGCTCAGGCCGCTGCCGCCATGCAGGATGTCATCGCCACCTTCGTACAGGTCGATGGTCTGGGCCAGGCGCAGCACGCCGGCGACATACGTCACCTGCGCGTTGTCGCCGATGACAATGTTGGTGCCGTCACTGCCGAACAGTTCATCGTTGCCATTGCCGCCCAACAGGACATCGTCGCCGATGCCGCTGCGGCCGATGTCGTTACCGCCTATGGTCGGGCTGATCGTAATGAGTTCGATCAGGTCGCCGTTGGCGGCCAGCGTGACCTGGCCGTTGTCACCAAAAATCACGTTGCCGCCATCGCCCGCCACCAGGGAGTCGTCGCCGGCACCGCCAACCAGTACGTTGCGGCCTGCGCCGGCACGCAGCGCGTCATTGCCGCCTGTGCCGGTATCGGTACTGACGATCAGCGTGACCACGCCGGCATCGTTGCTGACGATTCTGCCGTTGTCGCCGAACGCGATATCGCGACCATTGCCCAGCGTGATGCGGTCATTGCCGATGCCGCCGAGCGCGACCTTGTCGCCATCACCGGCGATGAGGACATCGTCGCCGCCGCTGCCGGCGG
>AEPR01000651.1 GCA_000195205.2 Oxalobacteraceae bacterium IMCC9480
CCCTCGACAACAACCATTACAGACAGACTCTTCGAGAATCACTCCGTAAATCGCGCCCCCGCCAACCCCTCCATCACCCGATAACCCACCTCTACCCGCGCCGCCACCGGATAACTCTTATTTGCCAGCATCACAATCCCGATGTTTGCAGCCGGGACAAAGGCCACATAAGCTGCAAACCCGTTCGTCGATCCCGTCTTGTTGATCCAGCTTGCCGCCTGGGGTGGCAGCGGCGGTTCGATGGCAGTAGCGCTCACTGATTCGTAAGCCATGGCATTGGTATTCCCCGACAGCAGCGTCTCCAGCGCGACCGGATACGCATACTGTTCCCAGATCAGATCCTGCGTGAGGTCACCGGCCTTGAAATAGCCAGTGTGGGTGCGGGCCAGCGCGCGCTGCAAGGCCGTGTCGGTCACGCCAGTCTGCAGGTTAGCGTCGAGAAACCGCAGCATGTCGGCGCTGGTCGATTTCACGCCATAGGCTTCTGCATCCAGCATGCCGGGTGAGACCCGGATCGGTGCGTCCTGTTTCGTATAGCCCTGCGCGTAATCGGGCAGGTGTGCGGCGGGTACGTCGAGGTAGCTGTGCGTCATACCCAGCAGCGGAAACAGCCACTTTTGTAGCGCGTTAGCGAACGACATATTCATGCTCTTGGCAGCAATCATGCCGAGCAGGCCGATGCCGGGATTCGAGTACGTTCGATGCGTTCCGGCAGCATGGTCCGGTTGCCAGTTCCTGAAGTACGTCATCAGCTGATCCGTCGTGGCGATCCCGTCAGGCACTTGCAGCGGCAGTCCGCCGGAGGGGTGGGGGCCAAGGTCAAGCAGGCGGATCTTGTCGAAGGCGCTCCCACGCAATGACGGGTAATACTTGCTGGCGCTATCGGACAAGGCAAGATGGCCCTGATCTTCGGCATACGCAGCCAGCGTCGCGGTCAGCGTCTTGCTGATTGAGCCGATCTCGAACAGCGTGTCGCCGGTGACCGGCTGCCGGGTCTGCCGCGAGGCGATGCCGTAATTAAAAAAGTAGTGCCGGTGGTTGATGGTCACGGCAACCGCCATGCCCGGAATGCCGTACTGCTGCATCAATGGCGTGATTGCGCGGTCGATGTGCGATTTCAGTACCGCGGGTGGTGCATCGGCGGCGGCATTGCCCCGCTGGCCAGTAACATCACACAAACAGAAAACAGAGTCGGCAGGCGCATGGGACGGGGACTTTCGATACATCGCATCCGATACAGGCATGCATTGCAGTGACGCCGGACCATTCCGGCAAGCGTCACCCTAGCATGCCCCCCTCAAGCAATCCGCTCCTCACTCACCGGATCAAACAACACCGCCTTCGACAAATCAAACGCCAGCGTAATCACCCCGCGCGGCATCGCTCCGGCGCGCGGATGGGTGCGGCAGGTGGCGCGGGTTTGGTTGAACCAGACGAACACCATCGTGTCCGGCCCGGTCGGTTCGACCATCTCTACCGTGCAGCTGACTTCGGTCGGACAGTACGCATCGCTGGCGACGTTGTTGCGGGCACTTTCGGCATCGGTGACGTGTTCCGGACGGATGCCGAGGATGACTTCCTGGCCGATACGATCCATCAGCGCGCTCGATTGCAGCAAACTATCCGGCAAGGGCAGCGCGGTGATGGTGCCGCCATGCTCGAGTTCGAATCCCGCACCGGCACCCTGCGCCGCCAGTTTGCCGCGCAAGAAGTTCATCGACGGCGAACCGATGAAGCCGGCCACGAACAGGTTTTGCGGCTGGTCGTAAATTTCTTGCGGGCTGCCGTACTGCTGCACTACGCCATCCTTCATCACGGCGATGCGGTCGCCCAGTGTCATCGCTTCGATCTGGTCATGCGTGACGTAGACGATGGTGGTGCCCAGGCGCTGGTGCATCAGCTTGATTTCGGCACGCATCTCGACGCGCAATTTGGCATCGAGATTCGATAGCGGCTCATCAAACAAAAACAGCGCAGGGTCGCGCGCAATCGCCCGGCCCATCGCCACGCGCTGGCGCTGTCCGCCCGACAGCAGAGCCGGTTTGCGGTCCAGCAAATGCGTCATCTGCAGGGTTTCGGCGACGCGCTCGACGATCTTCTTCTGCTCGTCTTTCGGCACCTTGCGGATGCCCAGGCCGAACGAGATATTTTCACGCACCGTCATGGTCGGATACAGCGCATACGACTGGAACACCATCGCGATATCGCGCGACTTTGGCGGCACGTCGTTGACCACTTTGTCGGCGATCAGGATCTCGCCCTCGGAGACGGTCTCCAGGCCGGCGATCATATTGAGCAGCGTCGACTTGCCGCAGCCGGAACCGCCGACCAGGATGACGAACTGGCCATCCTCGATATCGAGGTTGATGCCCTTCAACACTTCAGCGCCGTTCGGGTACACCTTGCGCACATTACGGATCGATAAGCTGGCCATCTTGTTCCTTAACCTTTGACTGCGCCGGCCGTCAGGCCGCGCACGAAATATTTACCGGCGATCAGGTAGATCACCAGGGTTGGCAGCGCAGCAATGATTGCGGCGGCCATGTTGACGTTGTATTCCCTGACGCCGGTCGTCGTGTTGACCAGGTTGTTCAGTGCCACCGTGACCGGTTGCGCATCCGAGCCGCCGAACACCACGCCGAACAGGAAGTCGTTCCAGATCTGCGTGAATTGCCAGATGAAGCAGACCATGAAAATCGGCAGCGACAGCGGGAAAATGATGCGCCGGTAAATCATGAAGAAACCCGCGCCATCGATGCGCGCCGCCTTGACCAGTTCTTCCGGCACCGACACGTAGTAATTGCGGAAGAACAGCGTCGTGAAGGCCACGCCATAAATGATGTGGACCATCACCAGCCCCGTCGTCGTGTTCGACAAACCGAACATGCCGAGCAGGCGCGCCATCGGCAGGATCACGACCTGGAACGGAATGAAGCAACCGACCATCAGCGCCGTGAACACGATCTCCGAATAGCGGAAGCGCCAGTGCGCCAGCACATAGCCATTGAGCGAGCCGATCAGTGTCGATAGCAGGACAGCCGGCACCACCATCAGGACCGAGTTCCAGAAAAACGGCTGCAGTCCCTCGCAGCGCACGCCGGTGCACGCGCCGCTCCAGGCCTTGGCCCAGGCCGCGCCGGACGGCGACATCGGCAGATCAAGCAAATTGCCGCTGCGGATTTCGGCGAGCGATTTGACCGAGGTGGTCAGCATCACGTACAGCGGAATCAGGTAATACAGCGCCACCAGAGCGAGCAGGAGATAGATCACGATGCGGCCGATGCCGGGAAAGCCTTTTTGTTCAGCGTGCATGGCGCGCTCCTTTGGTTTCCATGTACATCAGCGGCACCAGCACCGCCAGCACGGTGGCCAGCATCATCATCGCGGAAGCCGCACCGAGACCCAGCTGGCCGCGTGTAAACGAAAACTGGTACATGAAGATCGCCGGCACATCCGATGAGTTACCGGGACCGCCCGAAGTCAGCGCCATCACCAGGTCGAAGCTCTTGATGGCGATATGCGCGAGCACCAGCAGCACACTGAAAAACACCGGTCGTAATGCCGGGATCACGATGCGCAGGTAGATCGTCGGCAAGCTCGCGCCATCGACCATGGCCGCCTTGATGATGCTGTCGTCGACGCCGCGCAGACCGGCCAGAAACAGCGCCATCACGAAGCCCGACGACTGCCAGACGCCGGCAATGACGATCGTGTAAATCGCCATCTCGGAGTTGACCAGCCAGTCGAACGTGAAGTTGGTGAAGCCCCAGTCACGGACCATTTTTTCTAGGCCGAGGCCGGGGTTCAGTATCCATTTCCAGGCGGTGCCGGTGACGATGAACGACAGCGCCATCGGGTACATGTAGATCGCGCGCAGGGCGCCTTCGGCACGGATTTTCTGGTCCAGCAAGACTGCCATGCCGAGACCGATGGCCAGGCAGAACACAATGAACAGGCCGCCGAAAATGCCGAGGTTGGCGGCCGATACCCACCAGCGATCGATCTCGAACAGCGCCGCGTACTGGCCGAAACCGGCGTACTCGAAGTTCGGCATCAGGCGCGATTCGGTCAGCGACAGATAGCCGGTCAGAAAAATGAAGCCGTAGACAAAGACCAGCGATGCCAGCACGGTCGGGCCCAGCACGAGTCGCGGCAACCACGCATCGGCAATGGCCGCGAGACGGCTGCTGCCATGGGGCTTGGGGGGCGCTGGCCGGGGCGCGGCGAGGGTGGTCATGAAGGGCTCCTGCAAAGTTGTCGCGGATAAGGAATGGGGAAAATCATCGATGTCAGCGCGGGCACGAGGTTCTCGTGCCCGCAGCGGGGCTTACTTGGTTTTAGCGGCTTTGGCCAGAGCGATTACAGCGTCTTGCGAACTCATCGTCGAATTCATGAAGCGGGCAATCACGTCAGTGATAGCGCCTTGCGTGGCAGCATTCACGGCCATGCCATGCGCCATGCTCGGGACCAGTCCGCCGGCCTTGTTGGCGATATCCAGATCCGCCATCGATTTGACCGCACAGGTATCGAACTTGGCAGGCGAGACACCGGCACGGGCCGGGATCGAGCCCTTGTTCAGGTTGAAAACTTCCTGGAACGCGGGACTCATGATGGTGCTGGCGAGCACCAGCTGGGCTTTCTGGGTGGCCGGGTCATTGACCTTGAACATCGCCAGCGAATCGATATTGAAGGTGAAGGCTTTTTCGGTGCCCGGTGCAGCGACGCACAGGTAATCCTTGCCGGCGACCTTGCCTGCCGCCGTAAATTCACCCTTGGCCCAGTCACCCATGAACTGCATGCCGGCCTGGCCGTTGATGATCATCGCCGTGGCCAGATTCCAGTCGCGGCCTGCCGCGTTTTTGTCGATGTAGGTCTTGATCTTGCCGAGCGTGTCGAAGGTCTTGATCATGGTCGGGCCGGTCAGTGCCGCCTGATCCATGTTCACCAGCGCCTTCTTGTAGAAGTCGGCACCACCGACGCCAAGGGCGACGGATTCGAACACGGTGGCATCCTGCCAAGGCTGGCCACCATGGGCCACGGCGATCATGCCGGCGGCCTTGATCTTGTCGGCGGCGACAAAGAATTCATCGAAGTTGGCCGGCGTCGTGGCACCGGCTTTTTTCAGGACTTCCGGGTTGATCCAGAGCCAGTTGACGCGATGCACATTGATCGGTGCTGCCACATAGTGGCCCTTGTACTTCATCACGTCGGCGACCACTTTCGGCAGCAGGGCATCCCATTTTTCGCTGACGGCTACCGCATCGATATTGGCCAGCACGTTTTCGCGGCCCCACTCCTGGATCGACGGTCCCTTGATCTGCGCTGCGGTCGGCGCACTGCCGGCGATGACGCGGGCTTTCAGTGCGGTCGTGGCGTTTTCACCGCCGCCACCGGCCACCGCAAAATCTTTCCAGCTGATGCCCTTGGCTTCCATCATTTTTTTCAGTTCGGCGACCGACTTGGCTTCACCGCCCGAAGTCCAGTAATGCAGCACTTCGACTTCGGCTGCCTGCGCGACGGTGGCCGCAGACATCAGGGCGGTGGCAGCGAAAAGAGATGTGACGAGGTGGTTCAGTTTCATGCGGTGTCTCCTGGG
>AEPR01000650.1 GCA_000195205.2 Oxalobacteraceae bacterium IMCC9480
CCGCCGATGAGGCACTTGGCGCCTTCCTGCTTGCCGATGTCCAGATAGGACAGGATTTTTTCGAGCTGCTCATGCGAGGCCTGCGCACCGATCTGCGTCGACATCTCGAACGGGTTGCCTTGCTTGATGGCGGCGACGCGTTTGACAGCGCGCTCGATGAAGCGCTCGTAGATCGATTCCTGGATCAGCACGCGCGACGGGCAGGTGCAGACTTCCCCTTGGTTCAGCGCAAACATCGCAAAGCCTTCGAGGCACTTGTCGAAGAAGGCATCGTCCTGGTCCATCACGTCGGCGAAGAAAATGTTCGGCGATTTGCCGCCCAGTTCCAGCGTGACCGGGATGATGTTCTGTGCGGCGTATTGCATGATCAGGCGACCGGTGCCGGTTTCGCCGGTGAAGGCGATCTTGGCGATGCGCTTGTTCGAGGCCAGCGGTTTGCCGGCTTCGAGGCCGAAACCGTTGACGATATTGAGCACGCCCGGTGGCAGCAAATCCTTGATCAGGTCGATCCAGACCATGATGGAGGCAGGTGTCTGCTCGGCCGGTTTCAGGACGATGCAGTTACCGGCAGCCAGTGCCGGCGCCATTTTCCAGACCGCCATCAGGATAGGAAAATTCCACGGAATGATCTGGCCGACCACGCCCAGCGGCTCATGAAAATGATAGGCGTAGGTTTCGGCATCGATCTGCGACACGCTGCCTTCCTGGGCGCGGATGCAACCGGCGAAGTAGCGGAAATGATCGATCGCCAGCGGGATGTCGGCCAGCGTGGTTTCGCGGATCGGCTTGCCGTTGTCGATGGTTTCGGCCAGCGCCAGCAAGCCCAGATTGGCTTCCATGCGGTCGGCGATTTTGTTGAGGATATTGGAGCGGTCGGCCAGCGAGGTCTTGCCCCATGAGGTCTTGGCAGCATGCGCGGCGTCGAGGGCGAGTTCGATGTCTTCGGCCGTGGAACGGGCAATTTCGCAGAAGGCCTTGCCGACGATCGGGCTGATGTTCTCGAAATACTCGCCCTTGACCGGCGGGACAAATTTGCCGCCGATGAAGTT
>AEPR01000649.1 GCA_000195205.2 Oxalobacteraceae bacterium IMCC9480
CTATCGCACCACCACTCTTTGATTTTCGGAGATCCACTATGCTGTTAACTCGCAAAGGCCCGGATGGCCAACGCTCGTCCACACGCTTTTCTGCCGGCTTAGCCGACAGTCTCGCGCGTGCCTTGCCGACAATGGACCGACGTTCGTTTCTGAAACGCTCGGGTATCGGCGTCGGTGCTGGTATTGCTGCTGCACAACTCGGCTTGATTCAGCGCGCCCGCGCTGCCGACGGCACAACCGCCAAAGGCGGCGCCAAGATTGAAGTCAAACGCACCGTCTGTACGCACTGTTCCGTTGGCTGCGCAGTCGATGCCGTTGTAGAAAATGGTGTGTGGGTGCGCCAGGAAGCGGTTTTCGATTCGCCGATCAACCTCGGTGCACACTGCGCCAAAGGTGCAGCACTGCGCGAGCATGGCCACGGTGAATACCGCCTGAAGTACCCGATGAAGCTTGTCAACGGCAAGTACCAGCGCATCAGCTGGGATGTCGCCCTGACCGAAATTTCAGCCCAGTTGCTCGACGTCAAAAAAACCAGCGGTCCTGACTCTGTCTTCTTTGTTGGTTCGTCCAAACATAACAACGAACAAGCTCAGCTGTTGCGCAAGTTTGTCTCGTACTTTGGCACCAACAATACCGATCACCAGGCGCGTATTTGCCATTCGACGACGGTTGCCGGTGTTGCCAATACGTGGGGCTATGGCGCGATGACCAATAGCTTCAACGACATGCAAAACTCGCGGGCGATCATGTACATCGGCTCGAACGCTGCCGAAGCCCATCCGGTATCGATGCTGCACATGCTGCATGCCAAGGAAACCGGCGCCAAGATCATCGTGATCGATCCGCGTTATACCCGTACTGCAGCCAAATCGGACCAGTACATCCGCATCCGTTCCGGCTCGGATATCCCGTTCATCTGGGGCATGCTGTATCACATCTTCCAGAACAAATGGGAAGACACCAAGTACATCAATGACCGTGTCTACGGCATGGACAAAGTCCGCGCCGAAGTCATGACCTGGACGCCTGAAAAAGTCGAAGAAGCGTGCGGCGTGCCGGAAGCGGAAGTCTACAAGTGCGCCGAAACAATGGCCAAAAACAAGCCGTCGACATTGGTCTGGTGCATGGGTCAGACCCAGCACACGATTGGTAACGCGATTGTGCGCGCGTCGTGCATCTTGCAATTGGCATTGGGCAACATCGGTAAATCGGGTGGCGGTACCAATATTTTCCGCGGCCATGACAATGTTCAGGGTGCCACCGACGTCGGACCGAATCCGGATTCGTTGCCAGGCTATTACGGGCTGGCTACTGGTGCATGGAAGCACTGGGCGGCAGTCTGGGGTGTCGATTACGAGTGGATCAAAAAGCAGTACGCGTCGCAAGCGATGATGGAGAAATCCGGCGTCACCGTGTCGCGCTGGATCGATGCAGTACTCGAAAAGAACGAGCTGATCGACCAGGAAAACAATGTCCGCGCGATGGTGTTCTGGGGCCATGCGCCGAACTCGCAAACGCGTGGTCTGGAAATGAAAAAGGCGTTCGACAAGCTCGACCTGCTGGTGGTGATCGACCCGTATCCGTCCGCCTCAGCGGCGATGGCGAACATGAAAGTCGATGGACAGGAATTGAATCCAAAGCGTGCCGTGTACCTGCTGCCGGCTGCTACCCAGTTCGAAACCTCCGGATCAGTCACTGCCTCGAACCGCTCGCTGCAATGGCGCGAGAAAGTCATCGAGCCTTTGTTCGAATCGCGTACCGACCACATGATCATGTATCAGCTGGCAGAGAAGCTCGGCTTCGCCAAGGAGTTGGTCGCGAGGCTCAAGCTGGTGCCTGGCAAAGGCGGCATGATGGAGCCGGAACCGGAATCGATGCTCGAAGAAATCAACCGCGGTAACTGGACCATCGGTTACACCGGCCAGTCGCCGATGCGCCTGAAAGCGCACATGAAGAACATGCATTTGTTCGACGTGAAAACCTTGCGTTGCAAGGGCGGCAAGGATGCTGCATCGGGATACGACATGACCGGCGACTATTTCGGTTTGCCATGGCCGTGTTACGGCACTCCGGACATGAAGCATCCCGGCACGCCCAACCTGTACGACAACAGCAAGCATGTCATGGATGGCGGCGGTAACTTCCGCGCCAACTTTGGTGTCGAGCGTGAAGGTGTCAGCCTGCTGGCGGAAGATGGTTCGCATTCGCTGGGTGCCGACATCACCACCGGTTATCCGGAATTCGATCATCTGCTGCTGAAAAAACTGGGATGGTGGAGTGATCTGACCGAAGCAGAACAAAAAGCTGCTGAAGGTAAAAACTGGAAAACAGACCTGTCCGGCGGTATTCAGCGCGTGGTCATGAAAGTGCATGGCTGCTATCCGTTCGGTAACGCCAAGGCGCGTGCCGTGGTGTGGAATTTCCCGGATCCAGTGCCACTGCATCGCGAGCCCTTGTTTGGTACCCGTCCTGATCTGGTCGCCAAGTATCCGACCCATGAAGACAAGAAGTCCTTCTGGCGCATGCCGACGCTGTACAAGTCAGTCCAGCAAAAGAACGTCGAGAACAAACTGTTCGAGAAGTTCCCGCTGATCATGACGTCCGGCCGACTTGTCGAGTACGAAGGTGGTGGTGAAGAAACCCGATCCAATCCCTGGCTGGCAGAGCTGCAGCAAGAGAATTTCGTCGAGATCAACCCGAAGGCAGCCAGCGATCGTGGTTTGCGCGATGGCGAATACGTCATTGTCTCGACGCCGACCGGTGCACGTCTGAAGGTCAAGGCCATGGTGACGCCGCGCGTGGGGGTCGATACGGTCTTTATCCCGTTCCATTTTTCCGGCTGGTGGCAGGGCAAGGACATGCTCGAGTACTACCCGGAAGGTGCCGCACCGATGGTGCGTGGAGAAGCGGTCAATACCGGAACGACGTACGGCTACGACTCGGTAACGATGATGCAGGAAACCAAGACAACAATCTGTCAGATCGAGCGCATCGCTTAAGCGACCTCGACCACCACAGAAATCAGGAGAGACACCATGGCAAGAATGAAATTCATCTGCGATTCCGAGCGTTGCATCGAATGCAACGGTTGCGTTACCGCCTGTAAAAACGAACACGAAGTCCCTTGGGGCGTCAATCGTCGCCGCGTCATCACGGTCAACGACGGTGTCGTTGGTCAGGAAAAATCGATGTCGGTCGCCTGCATGCATTGTTCCGATGCACCGTGCATGGCAGTGTGCCCGGTGGATTGCTTTTATCGCACCGACGAAGGCGTGGTCCTGCATGACAAGGACATCTGTATCGGTTGTGGATATTGTGCGTATGCCTGTCCGTTTGGCGCACCACAATTCCCGTCGAATGGCGTGTTCGGTTTGCGCGGCAAGATGGACAAGTGCACCTTCTGCGCCGGTGGCCCGGAAGAAGACGGCTCGAAAGAAGAGTTCGAAAAATACGGTCGCAACCGTTTGTCCGAAGGCAAGCTGCCAGCCTGCGCCGAAATGTGCTCGACCAAGGCACTGCTGGGTGGCGACGGTGACGTCATTGCCGATATTTTCCGTAGTCGGGTTGTCCGCCGCGGCAAGGGCAGCGAAGTCTGGGGCTGGGGCACGGCGTATGGCAAATCCCACAATCCGCAAGCCAAAGCACCAGCGGAGAAATCATGATGGGCGCCCGTTCAGCATTGATCGCCGCATCAGTTGCCATGTTGGCACTGGCTGGTTGCGGTGAAAAAAGCCAGGAGATGAGCAGCTCCGCCAGCAAGCCGGACGGCAAGCCCTGGCAGGGCGAGCTGGATCGTTACGCGGCCAAGGGTTGGGAAAAGGGCGACAAGACAAAATGGGAGCTGCAATTGCGCGCCCGTGCCCAAAACCAGAATGAATACGTCAAATCCAATTGATCGCGTAGCGACGGGAGCCATCATGAAACACGGGATTGCACGCTTGGTCGTCGGCTTGTCGCTGGCGGCCGCTGTCATCGGGTCGGCGCTGGCGCAACAGGTAGCACCAGCACCGGCAAATACGGGGGGTATCGAGTCGATTGATATCCTGAAACAGAACCAGGCCGAGCGCACCCGCGACCAGCCTGGTAACTCAGCGCCGGTTTTCCGCACGATCAAGGAAGGCACGAAGAATTACTCGAGCTTGCCGGCGCTGGAATCGGGCGTGCTGATCCAGGGGAAGCAGCAGTTTCCGGGACAAGCGCGCGCCACTACGGCCGGTGAAGCATGGCGGCTGTATCGCAACGGTCCACTGACACTGATCGGTGGTTCGTTGCTGCTACTGGCTGCGATCGGCGTGGCGGGGGTGTATTTTGTCGCCGGGCCGGTCAAGCTCAAGGCAAGCCCCACCGGGCGCCTGATCGAACGTTTTACGTCGATCGAGCGTATGGCGCACTGGAGTACGGCAATCAGCTTTGTGCTGCTGTCCGTGTCAGGCTTGATATTGTTATTTGGCAAGCACATCCTGCTGCCGGTGTTCGGTCATACGCTATTCGGCTGGCTGTCGTTTGCCTGCAAGAACGCGCACAACTTCGCCGGACCGGTGTTCACGGTATCGCTGGTGGTGACCTTCATCATCTTCGTTAAGGATAATTTCCCTGCCAAGGAAGATCTGCAATGGCTGTTCCGGTTGGGTGGCATGTTTGGCGGCAAGCACGCTTCGTCGGGTCGGTTTAATGCCGGCGAAAAACTCTGGTTCTGGACGGGTGTTGTCGTACTGGGTCTGATCATCAGCGCCTCCGGCTTCGTGCTCAACAAACTGGTACCCGGCATGGACTACCCGCGCAGCGTGATGCAGATCGCCAACGTGATTCACCTGATCGCCGCCGTACTGGTGTCGACGATGGCAATGGGGCATATCTATATCGGCAGTATCGGTATGGAAGGCGCTTACAAGGCCATGTCAACCGGCTATGTCGATGATGCCTGGGCCAAAGAACATCACGACCTGTGGTACGACGATGTCGTAGCCGGCAAAGTGCCGCGCAATCGTACCGAAGAAGCGGCTGCCGGGCGAGTTCAAGCGCCACAGCCACGCAGTGCAACCTGACCAGGACATCACCATGAAAAAAATTATTGCACTCTTCGTCGGCATGCTGTTTGCCGGCATCGCCACCGCCAAATTGCCGCCACCGAGCGACGAAGCCAAAGCCAAGGCAGATGAAGCCAAGGCCAAAACCGCCTGGGGCGACAAGACGGCTTCCTACAAGCTGTGTCTGGCACAGGGCAAGACGGTCGCGTACTATCTGAAAACCAAAGCGCCTACCGGCAAGCCAGTCGAAGGTTTGCCGGCTTGCGCTGATCCTGGTCCGTATGTGGCAGCACCGGTGGCAGCACCGGCCGCCGCAGTGAGTGTGGCCGTTGCGCCATTGCCGAATAAAGAACTCGCCAAAAAATAAGGAATCCTGATGATGAAACGTCTCTCTTTTTTGCTTGCGTTATTGCTGTTGTCGTCGCTGGCCCATGCCGCGTCGGTCTCGTTTGTCGAGCCGGCCGACGGTGCCACCGTGCCGACCACGTTCCCGGTCAAGTTTGCGGTCGAGGGCATGGACGTCAAACCGGCCGGTGAACTGTCACCGACCAGCGGCCATCATCACCTGCTGATCAATGCGACTGCTATCCCGACCGGCGAGCCTGTGCCGTTCGACGAGACGCACATCCATTTTGGCAAAGGCCAGACCGAAGCCACCGTGACGCTCAAGCCGGGTAAGTACCAGCTGACGTTGCAGTTTGCCAATGGTGCGCACCAGTCGTATGGCGCACCGCTGAGCAAGACCATCACCGTCAACGTCAAGTAATCCGCTTTGACCCGCTATCGTCCCCAGCTGACCAGTGCGCACGTCGACCTGACCCGTGAAGTCGAGGTCACCGACGAGCGTGGTCGCGTGTCGTTGATCGCGATCCCGGCTGAAAGGCCGCTGACCGTGTATGTCGACAAGCGCGAGCTCGTCACGCTGATGACGCTGGGTGGCGCACCGGAAGCGCTGACGCTGGGCTACTTGCGTAACCAGCGCTTCATCCGTCAACTCGATGACATTGTCTCGGTGCAGGTGGACTGGGACGTCGAGGCCGTGGCGGTCGTCACGCGCGACGGCATCGATGACATCGAGGCGCGCACCGCCAAGCGGGTCGTCACGACCGGTTGCGGTCAGGGCTCGGTGTTCGGCGGCTTGATGGATGATGTGGCAGCGATCCGTCTGTCGCCGGATGCGCGCCTGAAGCAATCGGTGCTGATCCGTATCGTTGACACGATACGGACCCAGCAATCGATCTACAAACAGGCCGGTTCGGTGCATGGCTGTGCGCTGTTCACGTCGGAAGGCGAACTGCTGTATTTCGTCGAAGACGTCGGCCGTCACAATGCGGTCGATGCCATTGCCGGCCGGATGTGGCTCGATGGCATGGCCGGCGACGACAAGATTTTTTATACCACCGGGCGCCTCACGTCCGAGATGGTCATCAAGGGCGGGCAGATGGGAATTCCCTTCCTGCTGTCGCGCTCCGGCACCACGCAAATGGGGCACATGGTCGCCGAGCAGCTCGGCATGGCATTGCTTGCGCGCTGCAGTGGCAAGCACTTCCTGCTGCTGACCGGCAAGGAACGCCTGATATTCGAGCCCGAACTGTTCGACGGCGCGCTGAAGGTCGCCTGACCTGAGCGTGGGGATGAAGACATCATGTCGCTGATCGACGCGACGCTAGCAGCTTTTGCGTTGCTCTGGTCCGGTGACAACGCGCTGTGGGGCATCGTCTGGGTCTCCGTGTCGACGTCCGTGGTGGGCTTGCTCATTGCCTCGCCGTTCGCGGTATTGCTCGGCTATGTCGTCGCAACCCGGCTGTTTCCGGGGCGACGAGTTGTGATCTGGCTAGCGCAAGTGTCGCTGTCGCTGCCAACCGTATTGATCGGCTTGCTGCTGTATTTGCTGCTCTCGCGCAGTGGGCCCGCCGGCGATTTGCGCTGGCTGTTCTCGCAATCGGCATTGATCGTCGGGCAAGTCCTCATTGCCTTGCCGGTGTTGGTGGCTTTTACGCTGGCGGCGGTGCAGGCCGCCGATCCGCGCCTGGCCGAAACTGCAATTACCCTCGGTGCATCGCGCTGGCGCGTCATGTGGACGGTGCTGCGCGAAGTGCGCTTTGGCGTCATGGCTGCGATCATCAATGGCTTTGGTCGGGTGATTTCAGAGGTCGGCTGCGCGATGATGGTCGGCGGCAACATCGCCGGCGAAACGCGGACGATCACGACGGCCATTGCCCTCGAAACCAGCAAGGGCGAGTTCGCGCAAGGCATTGCGCTGGGCATGGTGCTGATCGCTATCGCACTGGCCATCAATGCGGCATTGCTGCTGCTGCAGGGGGATACCCGATGAATAACTTGTTGACCATCCATGGTCTGCGACTGCAGTTCGGCGAGCGTGTACTGCTCGATATCGACCATCTCGACATCACCCCGGCTAGCGCCTACGTGCTCACCGGCACCAATGGCTCCGGTAAAAGTACCTTGCTGCGGATTCTGTGCGGACTGGAGCGCGCCCGCATCGACGCCGCGTCTTTTATGGGCGAGCCGATCAGTCTGTGGCCGTATCCGTCGGCGCTGCGCGATGCCGTGCTGTATGTGCATCAGCACCCGGTGATGTTTTCGACGACGGTCGAAGCCAATGTCGGCTATGGTCTGGCGGCGCGCGGTATCGCCAGGGCGGCACTGGCACAACGCGTAGCTGATGCGATGGAGTGGGCCGGTATTACGCATTTGCATGGCACGCAACCGCAGCACTGGTCGGGTGGCGAAAAGCAGCGCGTTGCGCTGGCGCGGGCGCGCGTGCTGCGGCCCAAGTTACTGCTGCTCGACGAGCCGACCGCCAATCTGGATGGTCCGGCGCGCGAGCAAGTCATCGGATTGATCCCTACTTTGCTTGCCGAAGGGCGCAGCGTCATCATGGCGTGCCATGACCGCGACCTGATCGGCTTGCCCGGCGTGCGACGCCTGAAACTGAAAGATGGCCGGCTCGAAATGCGCGAGCCGGCCATCTCTGCCGATTCACCACCCTGAAAGGAAGCACCATGTCCCGCCGTCTTGTTCTCCAACTCTCCCTCGCCTTGCTCGCTGGCGTCGTTGCGCCGCTGGCCGGCGCACAGCAAGTGCTCAAGCTCTCGACTACCACTAGCACCGAGAATTCCGGCTTGCTCAAGGTCTTGCTGCCGGTCTTTGAAAAACAGTTCGACATCAAAGTCCAGGTGATCTCGGTCGGCACGGGCAAGGCGCTGGAACTGGCCAAGAACGGCGACGTCGATGTGACCTTGGTGCATGCCCGTCCCTCCGAAGACAAGTTCGTCGCTGCGGGTTACGGTGTGAACCGGCGCGACGTGATGTACAACGACTTCATTCTGGTCGGTCCGGCCAATGATCCGGCTGGCGTAGCCGGCAGCAAGGACATCGTCGCCAGCCTGAAAAAAGTCGTCGCCAGCAATAGCAAATTTATTTCCCGTGGCGATAACTCCGGCACCGAGCAAATGGAGCAGGCTTACTGGAAAACGGCCGGCGTCAAACCGCAGGGCAGTGCCTATGTATCGGCCGGTCGCGGGATGGGCGAAGTGCTGACGATGGCCGGTGAACTGCAGGCCTACACACTGACCGACCGTGCCACGTTCAGCGCCTACCGTGCCAAAACCGGACTGACCATTGCGGTCGAAGGGGACAAGGCGATGTTCAATCCCTACGGCATCATCGCCGTCAATCCGGCGCGTTTCCCTGATACCAACCAGAAGGGCGCCAAACAGCTGATCGACTGGATCACCTCACCGGCTGGCCAGCAGCAGATCGCCGCCTTCCGCGTCGATGGCGAGCAAGTATTTTTCCCAGCGGCAGCACGCTGATCCAGGTCTGACCTACCAGGGCACTTCGGTGCCGTCCCAGGCGACAAAGCGCCCGCTATTGGCGGGCGTTGCCGTCGCGATCACGGTCAGCAGCTGCGCTGCGGCGCGCGCCGGATCAAACAACTTTCCCTCTGCAACACCACGCTGGAACGGTCGCGACAACGCGCTGTCGACCGTGCCCGGATGCAGCAACTGAATGCTCAGTCGCGGATGGGTGCGTCGGCATTCGATCGATGCGGTCTTCAGCAACTGGTTCTGTGCGGTCTTCGCGGCCCGGTAGGCATACCAGCCACCGAGCCGGTTATCGCTGATCGATCCGACCCGTGCAGAGAGCGACGCGAAGACTGCCGATGTGTTGTGCCGCATCAAGGGCAGCATTGCCTGTGCCAGCAGAATGGGCCCGAATGCATTGACCGCAAAGACTTGCTGCAGGTTGACCTCAGTGACGGCAGAGAGCGTTTTCTCCGGTGCCAGTTCTGATCCGTGGAGCAAGCCCGTGGCATTGATCACCAGATGCAGCGAGGGCGTGACCAGACTTGCCGCCAACGCTTGCAGGCTGGCGCTGTTGGTGATGTCGGCATTGGTCACAGTCAGTCTTGCCGGGTGGGCTTCGGCCAGCGCCACCAGCGCTGTCGAACTGTCGGCGTGACGGGCTGCAGCAGTGACATGCGCGACGCCGGGATGGCCCAGCAACTGCATCGTCAAGGCCAGTCCGATGCCGCCCGAGGCACCGATGACCAGTACCTGCGCGGGTTCGTTAAGGTTGGCAAACAAGTGGTTGACGATAGGGGATGTCATGGCGGGTCCGGGATGATTGCAATAAGAGAAGAGCCGTCGATGCTAGCACGTCATACGGAAGCTATTTTTTCAACCAACGACCGTTCGCGACCATGAACCCTGCCGATGCCGGATTGACCAGGCCGCAGCAAGCGGTGTTCGCCGACCAGCACCGGATCCGGACCTTGCTCGATATCGAAGCGGCCCTGGCCAGCGCGCTGGCGCAGCATGGCGTCATCAGCGAAAATTTCGCCGCGCAGATCGCCCATTGTTGCCGTGGCGAGTTGATCTCT
>AEPR01000648.1 GCA_000195205.2 Oxalobacteraceae bacterium IMCC9480
TAACCCACCGCCTGCGCGACCAGGGCAATACGCTGGTCATCATCGAGCACAACCTCGACGTGATCAAGACGGCAGACTGGGTCATCGACCTCGGTCCGGAAGGCGGCGCCGGCGGCGGGCAGATCATTGCTACCGGTACACCTGAGCAGGTGGCAAAGAATCCGGCCAGCTTCACCGGGCATTATCTCGGACCGCTGCTCAAGCCCCGGTAGGGTGGGCACAGGGCTATCGTGCCCACGCGAATGCACTGCAAAAG
>AEPR01000647.1 GCA_000195205.2 Oxalobacteraceae bacterium IMCC9480
TGCCCACCCTACGGGGCTGGTGATTTTGTGGGGTGGGCACGGGGTTTGGTGCCGGCGCGAATGGGTTAGTAGGCGTTATCGCGTTTGAGTACGACCTTGATGGTGCGGAAGATGATCCAGAAGTCGAGTGCCAGCGACCAGCTGCGCAGGTAGTCGAGGTCGAGTTCGATGCGGGCTTCCATCTTGTCGAGGGTGTCGGTTTCGCCGCGCATGCCGTTGACCTGTGCCCAGCCGGTGATGCCGGGCTTGACCTTATGGCGCAGCATGTAGCCCTTGATCTGTTTGCGATAGAGCTCGTTGTGGGCGACTGCATGCGGGCGCGGGCCGACGATGCTCATCCGGCCTTGCAGCACATTGATAAACTGCGGCAATTCGTCGAGCGAACTGCGCCGCAGGAAGCCGCCTATCGAGGTCAGGCGCGAGTCGTTTTTCTGGGCCTGGACGACGACTGCGCCGGGATCGTGGATCTTCATCGAGCGGAATTTGTAAACGATGATTTCTTCGCCATTCAGGCCGTAGCGGAGCTGCTTGAAAATCACCGGTCCCGGCGAAGTGATCTTGATGGCGATGGCGATGCCGATCATGACCGGTGTCAGCAGTATCTGGATCAAGGTGGCCAGCACCACGTCACTGGTCCGTTTGACGACGCTATTGAACCCGGTGAACGGCGTCTCGCAAATGGCAACCACAGGTACGCCGCCAACATTGTCGAAGCGCGCCTGCATCAGGTCGAAGACGTAAATATCCGGCAAAAAATAAATCGACGCCGTGGTGTCCTGCAATTCATCGATGAGCTTGCGGATACGCGGCTGGGCCGACATCGGCTGGCTGATGAAGATCATCTGGATGGCGTGGCGTCTGACGTAATCGGCGATATCGGCCATCTTGCCGAGCATTTTGAGTTCATCGCTGCCTTCGTGGCGCTGGGCGCTGCGGTCGTCAAAGAAACCATGGACGGCCATGAACAGGTCGGGATACTCGGCGATGCGGCTGGCCAGCTTGAGTCCGGGCGGATTGGCACCGACGATGACGACCGAGCGGACTTCTCCGTCATTGCGCAGATTCGAGGCGATACGGCGCAGGATCAGGTGACTGGTCAGCAGCGCCAGGGGCGTGACGGTGAACCAGATCAGGATGACCTGTTCCGAGAACCGGTAACTCAGCCCCGTGACATGGCCAATGAACAGCAACATCGCGACGATGATGATCCAGCCGATCAGGATGCCGCGCGCGTACGCCAGCAAGCGACCACTGCGCCAGGTGCGGTACAGGTCGATCTGCTCGTAGACGTAGGAAGACACAAAGAAGGCGATGATGGCCAATACCAGGTAGTAGCCGGTGAACACTTCCTGGTGCAGCAGCGTCAGTCCGTACAGCAGGCTGAGAATGATGAACGGGTCCAGCAGTCGCTTGAAGAAGGAGACTAGCGGCGTGTTGTTGATGGTCATCGACTACTCGTCGTCAGAAATCAAAACGGGAGTTGAGTGACAGTCCCGTTGCATGATAGTTACCGAAGGTCTGGTTGGACGATTGCTGGTCCCGGTAGGCAATTAACAGGAGGCTCCATTTGCGGGTTGCCGCATAGCTGCCTATCAATGACGCTCGTCGATATGTATCTTCGCGATCGGCGCCACCTTGGCCTACGAGGGCGGCGTTCGGTGCGTAGCTGCGACGCTCATTGAACAACTGGGCAGCCAGCCGGGTCTTGGGGCTGATTTCCCATGCCGCTTCAAGACTGACACCGTTGTTGAGGGAGTAACTGTTAATCAGGTCATCTATCGAACCAATTTCACGATAGACGTTCGCGGTGAGTCCTATTTTTCCGGTCAGCGCATGCGTGGCAATTAACCGGGCATTCGTGCCGCTGTAATCGCGTTCGGGGGCGCCATCATGCTTGCGCTCAACGTAGCCACCGAGGAATTGCAAACGGCTTTTTCCCGTTGCGTACCAGTCGACTTTTCCCTTGAGCTCGTTTTGGGAGTAATTGTTGATTGAACTCACGTAGGTCGCGGCAGAATGGCCGGCCTGAATACCGACGGAGCTCTTGGTGGAACTCAGATAGTCAACACCGACGACTTCGGTATTGAGGTCACGGTTGAACACTCGCTGCGACGTTAGCGCGTAATCTAATTTGTCATTGGTGACGCTGCCGCGTACCTGCCAGCTGGGATGAAAGCGCCAGGCGCCATCTGCAAACAGACGCTTCTGTGTCCGGACATTACGTTCCGTCGTGGTCCGCAAATTGGAAAACGGCGTCAGTGACTCCACATACGTCGTGCCGATATTGCCTTCCACATGCGTGCCCAGATGCCAGTTCAGATTGACCTGTAAATCCTTGCCATCGTTATCGAGCTGGCTAAAGCGGTTGTAAGCAGTCCGGTTCAAACCAAGATTGGCAGTTAGCCGCTGCTGGCTGATTTGCTTGTCGATCGCCAAGCCCACATTGAGACGACGGTAAGTGTCCGACAAGCTACTGGTTCCCAAACGCACCAAAGCTTCTTCCGGACCGCTTAAACGAAACAGGTTGTCATCATGAGAAACCACTATGCCGACATAGGGCGTAAATACGTCTCCGGGTCCGGCCATCGCACTCCCGCTAAACAACGCACAAACAGCCATCGTCAGCGGCGCCAGCAACGGCAGGGGAATCAAGGCAGGCGAAGAGATTCGAAGCATAGTGTTGATTTCCGGAAATCCACCGCCCCGCTGGTGAGCGGTAAGCGGCATCGTTGTTAGCAAAGAGAAGGATGGCGTATTGTCGTTGTTGGCGCATTTTACGCTGTGATCCAAACCAGTCTTCAGTAAAGTGACCTTGTTACCAATATTCCCAGCGCCCGCTGGCAATCACCCACACACCGAGGATTCCGTTGGTCACACCATGCGCGAGTATCGGTGACCAGAGCGTTCGGCTGCGCACATACAGCAAGTTATAGGCAATTCCCGCAACAAGTCCGGCCAGCCACAGGTTGTGCTCGACAGCAAACAGCACGGCGGTGATGGCGAACGCTTTCAGGCCAACCGATGCCGGATCGACTTGCAGGAAGTCGGGCCGGGACAGCCAGCGCAGCAGAAAAGCGCGCCAGAACAATTCTTCCATGACCGGCACGACCAGCGCGGCACCGGCGAGACGGATGGCGATCAGTCCCCATTCCATCTGACCATCCGGCCCGAGTGGCTGGTAGCCCGCAGTGGGCGCGGCCACCATCATCCAGCTTGACCCAAGATTGATCCATGCCACGAAGACGGCGACACCGACGGCCACCGCAATGAGCCAGTGACGCGCGCCTGGCGCGGGTGGCCATGCCATCTCGACATACTCGCGTCGCCAGAACCAGAGCAGGGCAAGGACCAGGGAAATTTTAAGCGGATACAGCCAGCGCAACTCCATCGCGGAAAAGCCCAGCCGCGCAAGCAGGTCAGCAATCGCAATGAACAGAATGTAGGTGGCGAACGGCGCGATGCGCGCCAGCGACGACCGGTCAGGCATCGGTGGTACCGGTCAGCGGATTGCAGCGGAAGAGTGGCGAACTAGGCATGGCGCTGGCGAGAGGTTCGTCGAAGCGCCATGCTGCAACAAAGTAACTATTTTTGCAAGATACCTAGCGGTAAATCGATCTACTGCGACTTACAGCTTGAGACGCGCCCGCGCTGCGTCGTACTCGGCTTTCAGGCGCGCGACCATCTCGGCGACCGTCAGCACGTCGTCCATCAGGCCTACGCCCTGGCCGGCACCCCAGATATCACGCCATGCCTTGGCGTTAGTGGAACCGAAATTCATGGCGGTCTTGTCGGCGACCGGCAGGTTGTCGGGGTCGAGGCCGGCGGCGACGATGGATTTTTTCAGGTAGTTGCCGTGCACACCGGTGAACAGGTTGGTGTAGACGATATCGGCAGCGCTGGATTCGACGATGGCCTGGCGATAGGCGTCATCGACGTTCGACTCTTTGGTGGCGAGCCAGCGCGAACCGATGTAGGCAAAGTCGGCCCCCATTGCTTGCGCTGCCAGCACGGCGTCGCCGGTGGCGATCGATCCGGACAGTGCAACCGGACCACTGAAAAACTTGCGCACTTCGCCGACCAGCGCGAAGGGCGACAGCGCACCGGCATGGCCACCGGCACCGGCGGCAACCAGGATCAGGCCATCGACCCCGACTTCAAGGGCTTTCTGCGCATGGCGGATCGAAATCACGTCATGCAGCACGATGCCGCCGTAGCTGTGGATGGCGTCCATCATTTCTTTTGGCGGCGCGCGCAGGCTGGAGATGATGATCGGGATCTGGTGCTTGACGCACATCTCAACGTCATGCGCGAGACGGTCATTGGATTGGTGGACGATCTGGTTGACGGCGATCGGGCCGACCAGCGCTTGCGGATTGGCCAGCTTGTAGGCGGCAAGATCGGCCTTGATGTCAGTCAGCCAGGTGTCGAGCAGCGCCGCCGGACGGGCATTGAGCGCCGGAAACGAGCCGACGATGCCGGCCTTGCACTGCGCAGTGACGAGCGCCGGACCACTGGCGATGAATAACGGCGAACCGATGACCGGCAGACTCAGGTTTTGCAACGCAACGGGCAGTGCCATGACAACCTCACGGAAAAGGGGGTGGAAAAACGTGGTCGATTATAGGCTGGAAACAGTTTAAAAAAGTACGGTCGTGCTAGATTGAAAGGTCTAGATTTTTGTGACCGGAGCGCCGTTTTCTGAGACGCATCAGCTTGTGGCCCACTGCGGCAGGTATTCACGCACGGCATCCTCAACAGCATTAGCCTGCAGCGCGTCCCGCCGACGCTTGAGCGGGTCCCGGTCTGGCAGCGCACTCATCCATCTCTTGAAACGGACAAATGCCATCGGTGCCAAGGTGTTCATCCGCGCCATGGCACCGTTCGTCGCCACGATGACCGCTGAAAACCGGGGGGCATCGATCAATTCCTGCGCTCCTGGCGCCTGCACTACCCAGAAATCCTCATCGTCGTCGCTCAGCTTGATCGGATGGGGATCATAGGCTACTTGCTTGCGCCGGAGAATATCGACCTCGAAGCCGTCTTTATTCACGGCGGTATATTTTTGCGAATCCCTGATCCGGAAAGTGACATCGACCTTGCGTAGCACGCCCAGCATTGAACTGTCGACTTGCCGCAATGCCGTGTCGAACGCCAATCGTTTGCGCACATCCCACAGCAAATCGATGTCACGCGTGGCGACGGCATCCTCTGCAAAAGTGATGCCTGCCACCGACTCATAGGCGTACAGCGCGTGTGTTCCCACCACGCGAAAATGTTCACTCAACTGCGTCGCTGACAAGCGGTTGAGGATCTCAACGACGAGCGGATTGACACGACCGACACGCAAGGCGCGGTTCATTCTTGTATGCCGGGCCAGAGAGGCAGTCAAACCAGTCAGTCGCTGCTGCGCCATTTCTTTTCGCTGCAAGAATTTGTTGTAGATCGCCTCGGTTTCCGGCGTGCGCCGCCCGAGACTTTTTTCACTGCCGGAAACACTGGTGCGGACCAGATAGGTGTCGTCAGGCGCAGCAATGGAACCCTTGTGCCAGTACATGCCGCCACGCACTTGCTTTGCCTCGGCAAGTGCCTCTTCGCGCGCTTCGAAGACAGACACTGCATCGATATATTGACGCATGACGTCGGCGGTTTGCTCTGACATGGGTTGGCTTTCGGTATTTTTTACAGTTTTTTGAAAATATACCGAAACACGAACAATATCAACTGCTTAGATGATGAAATCCCACCAAAAATTCGACCTCACGCAATGCGCGTCCCCGCCTTCCACGTCTCCAGCACCACTGGTATCCCATCCACCACCCGCACCCGCAAAAAATCCGCCCGCAGCCCGACGGCAATTTCGCCACGATCATCCAGGCCCGCCAGTCGCGCCGGATTGCGCGAGACCGTCGCAATCGCTTGCGGCAAACGCAGTCCGTCGTTCTGCAACAGGAATGCCGCGTGCAGCAGGCTCGCCGGCACGTAGTCCGACGACAGCACATCCAGCAAGCCTGCCCGTGCCAGCTCAGAGGCGGCAATGTTGCCGGAGTGCGAGCCGCCGCGCACGCGATTTGGCGCGCCCATGATGATGCCCAGTCCATGTTCCCGTGCCGCGCGCGCCGCGACCAGCGTGGTCGGAAATTCCGACATCGTTACGCCATCGTCATGGCCTTCGGTCACGTGGGCGATGGTCGTGTCGTCATGCGATGCGAGCGGCACCGGTATCGCGCGGGCGCGGCACCGCGACACCACCGCGCGACGGTTGGCATCGGCGTAACGGACCTGGCGCTCCAGCATGCCGTCGAGCATCTCGGTGACTTTCTGATCGCTCCAGCCGCGCTTGCCGGTGATGAAGGTGCGGTAGTGATCGAAGTCACTCCACTGGCGTTGGCCTGGCGTGTGGTCCATCAGCGAGACCATCCGCAGCAGCGGCTCGTCGACCAGCGGCTCGAACAGTTCCAGCAAATCTTGCGACGCCAGCTCCAGACGCAGATGCAGAAAGTGGTCGGCGCGCAGAATGCCGGCCTGCTGCGCCTGATGCAAGCCGGCGATGCAGCCCGGCAGAGTTTGCATGCGCATGCTGTCGGGATCGATATCGCCGACGGCAATCGCATCGAAGACGGTCGTGATGCCGGCGGCAGCGATCTGGGCATCGTGGGCAATGATCGCGGGAATGACCGGCCAGGCCACTTTCGGGCGCGGCATCAGATGCTTTTCGAGGTTGTCGGTATGCAGCTCGACCAGCCCGGGCAACAGCAGATCGCCGTGCCAGTCGTGTCCTTCGTGGCCGCTGTTTCCGGGTTGCAGCGCGCTGATGTGCTGGCCGGTAAAGGCGAGCGCGCCCGGAAGTTCTTGCGTGGCAGTGATCAGGATGGCGTTGCGGATCAGGGTCATGGGGGATGAAATGATTGAGGACCGGTGGACGGTAGCACGATCGCGGCGGATGTCTTCGGCTACGATCACTGGCCGATTCATTTTTTGACTGCTGACGATGTCACTTCCCCCTGCCCGCTATGCCATTTATTTCGCGCCTGCAAGCGACTCGCCATGGTGGCAGGCCGGTTGCTACTGGCTGGGCCGTGATCCGGAACACCGGCTTGGCGGTCTGGATGCCACGACGCCCTTGCGCGGGAACGCGCGTCGCTATGGTTTTCATGCAACGCTGAAAGCGCCGTTCCGGCTGGCGGATGGCTGCGATGAAGCGCGCTTGCTGGCGACCGCGCAGCAGTTTGCCGCGCAGCAGGCGGCGCTGATCGTGCCGCTGCCGGCGGTGCGGCTATTGGGAAATTTCCTGGCGCTGCAGGCGGGCGCTGCGGTGCCGGAGATCGGCGCGCTGGCGCAACGCTGCGTGCTGGAGTTCGATGGACTGCGTGCCCCGCCGACACCGGACGAACTGGCGCGCCGGCTGAGTGCGCCGCTGACCTTGCGCCAGCAAGCCTTGCTGCAGCAGTGGGGCTATCCGTACACCGATGAAGAATTCCGCTTCCACATGACCTTGAGCGATAGCCTGACCGGCGTCGAACCTGCTGCAGCTCAGGCGATGATCGAGGATGCGAAGGCGGCATTTTCCGGGGCGATGGCAACGCCGCTGGTCATTGACGGGATAGCGATTTTTCGGGAAAGGGGAAGCGGTGCGCCGTTAGAGCTGGTCGCGCGATGCGTGTTTGGTGCGCACGCGTGGGCACGAAACGACCGTGCCCATCCTACGAAATAGCCTGCGCACATAGTAGGGTGGGCACGGTTTCATCGTGCCCAC
>AEPR01000646.1 GCA_000195205.2 Oxalobacteraceae bacterium IMCC9480
GCCGCCGTATAAATCGCCAGCGCATCCGCCTCAGTCATGGCCCGCGGATTATTCGCCAGCAACCGCTGCTGCTGCATCGCATCGGCCGCCAGCATCGGCAAATCCGCCAGTCCGACCCCGACATCACGCAAGCGCCGCGTGACATGGGTGGCGATGGCGATGCGATCGAGATGGGCGATCAGCGCAGCGGTCTTGGTATCGGCATCAGCACCTGCCGCCATCGGTTCGGTGACAATCCAATCAGCGATGTCGGCATACAAATGCGCGGCAACCGGCGCATTGAAGCGCAGCACATGCGGCAGCACCAGTGCATTCGACAAGCCATGCGGCACATGGAAATGCCCTCCGAGCGGGTAAGCCAGTGCATGCACCGCCGCCACCGGCGCATTCGAAAAAGCCTGCCCCGCCAGCGTCGCACCGAGCAGCATCGCTTCACGCGCAACGCGGTTGTTGCCATCAGTGCAGGCAGTGACGATATGCGCCGACAGCAGCGTCAGCGCCTTTTGCGCCAGCATGTCCGACAGCGGATTTTTCAGGCGCACGCTGGTATAAGCCTCGATCGCATGGACCATCGCATCGATGCCGGTGGCGGCAGTGGCAGCCGGCGGCAAACCCAGCGTCAGTTCGGCATCAAGGACCGCGAGGTCGGCAATGAGCAAGGGCGAGACCACCCCGCTCTTGGTGGTGGCACCAGTCGTCACAATCGAAATCGCGGTCACTTCGGAACCGGTGCCGGCCGTGGTCGGTACCTGCACCAGCGGCAGGCGCGGACCGACGACGTTGCCGATGCCGTACATGGCGTCGAGTGGCTGGCTGGAAGCCACCAGCACCGCGATCAGTTTGGCCACATCCATCGACGACCCGCCGCCCAGCCCGACCACCAGCTCGGCGCGCCCGTCACGCGCACGCTGCGCGGCAGCCAGCACGATATGGTCCGGCGGATCGGCGACCACGTCGTCGATGACCTGCACCGCAAAACCGGCCGCAGCAAGGCTGGCCAGCGTCGGTGCGAGCAAGCCGCTGCGATGCAGGAAGCCGTCGGTGACCAGGCACAGACGGGTCGCGGCAAAGCGCTTGCGCAGCAGTTCGCCAAGCTTGCGGGCTGCGCCGAATTCGACGATCAGTGCGGGGACGGTGGTGAATTCAAAGGCAATGCTCATGCGGATATCCTGGTAATTGTTCTGGAACGCGGGGTCAAGCGCGAAGTGGCTGGCTCACTGTGCATGGGCCAGCGGATTAACAGCTTGGGCCGACTGCCCTTTTCGAAGCACGACATACGCCCGTTCGATTTCCTGCCGGAATTCGTCGGGGATGCGCGCCCAATCAACAACGTCGACCCGCAGCGGCAAATTACTGTCGACCAGCGCTTCCAGTAAGGCACTGGTTTGTCTTGTTTCATGTTGCAGATCGCGCGGATCACGCATGACCAGATCGATGTCGCTGGCGTCATGCCCCTGACCGGTAACGCGGCTGCCGAAGGCCCACACCTGCGCCTCGGGCGCGACCTTTTCCAGGATGTCTTGCAGCATGCCGAGATAGCGTGGCAACAGGTTCAAGTGATGGCTCGACAGTTCAGGCACTGGTGTTCTCCTCGCCGAAACTGCGGCGTAATAACGCTTCCGTTTCCTGTGTGAGCTCGTAGCCCTTCACGACGGCATTGCGGAAGATTTCCTGCTCAATGCTTGCTGGTGCCGCCTGTCCGAACAGCGTCAGTGACGATTGCAAGGTAGCGATGCAGCGTTTCAGGTGGTCGGTGTTCAAATACATGGTGGCACCTCCGGTTGGGGCAAAAGAGAAAGCGACCCCCATTGTCAGCCGCAACGCCGCCCTTGGCAACGCCGCCCTCACCCCATTTCCAGCATCCCCGCCATCACCTCGGCGCGCACGCCCGGACTGAACAGGAATCCCTGCATCTGGTTGCAGCCCATCTGCGTCAGTTGATCGCGCTGCCCGACTGTTTCGACACCCTCGGCGACGACATCGAGTTTCAGCGCATGGGCCAGCGAAATGATGGTGGCGACGATGGCCAGGTTGTCGGCGCTAGCGCTCATTGCGGTGATGAACGAGCGGTCGATCTTGAGCGTGTCGATCGGCAAGCGTGCGAGGTAACCCAGCGACGAATACCCGGTGCCGAAATCATCGATGGCCACCGTCATCCCGGCCTCGCGCAACGCCACCAGCTTGTCGCGTGCCAGATGCGAATTGGCATCGTCCATAAACAGGCTTTCGGTGATTTCGATCTCGAGACGCGGACACGGATGCTGCGCCTGGACGGCCAGCACGCGCGCGACGAAATCCTTTTCGCGGATCTGCAGTTGCGAGACATTGACGGCGATGCGCGGCACCACCAGTCCCGCCTCCTGCCAGCGTGCGCATTGCCGGTGCGCCTCTTCGATGACCCAGATGCCGACCTCGACAATCAGGCCGGTGTCTTCCAGCACCTGGATGAACTGGAACGGCGAGACCAGTCCGACGCCCGGTTCTTCCCAGCGGATCAGTGCTTCCATGCCGACGATCTGACCACTGCGCAGGTCGACCTTGGGCTGGTAGTGCAGCACGAACTGCTGCTCGGCCAGCGCACGGTGCAGACGGTTTTCCAGCGACAATTTTTCGGCCGTGCGGGCATTCATTTCAGCGGTGTAGAACAGGTAGCGCACCTTGGCCGCGCGCGCATCCTTCATCGCTGCTTCGGCATTGCGCAGCAGGCTGTCGCTGTCGCTGCCATCGTTCGGGAACAGCGCGATGCCGGCCCGCACCGACAGGCGGATCGCCTTGTCGGTCATCTGCAGTGGCTTTCCCAGTACGCCGGCCAGCTCGCCTTCGATCAGATGCACGACCTCGGTTTCGCTACGATAGTCCTTGAGGATGAAGGCAAACGAATCGGCGTTGATGCGCGCCAGGTAACCGGGATCGGCCAGGTAATCGCGCAGGCGCCGCGCCAGCACGCGCAGGACATCGTCGCCGGCGGCGCGACCGTAGGTGTCGTTGATATGGTGGAAGCGTTCGACGTCGATCAGCACCAGCGCGATCCGCTCGGCCGTCACCGAGGCGTCATAGGGCAGCAACTGGGCGACCCGATCGAGGAACAGCGCACGGTTTGGCAAGCCGGTCAGCGCATCGAAATACGCCAGATAATTGATCCGCTCTTCCTTGTCGATGACGTCATGCGAAAACGAGATATCGGCCGCCAGTTCGGCCAGCAGATGCTGTTCGTCCTCGTTGAACGCATCACGTTCGCTGGCCAGCAAGGCCAGTACGCCGAACGATTGCTGGCCGATCATCAGCGGCACGACGAACGCCGAGCGATAACCGCGCTGCAGGAATTCGTCACGCATCGGCGCGGCCGGACTATCGTGCTGCAGGTCGTTGCTGACCACGCCGCGCTTGCTGCGCAGCGCGCGGCCGACCAGCCCTTGCCCGGAGTGCAATTCCTCGTCGGCGCTGAAATCGAGCATCTCCAGGAAAGCCGGATCAATGCCCGACCACGCCACCGGCCGCACCGCCAGCGTGGCGGGATCGAGCAAGCCGACGATGGCGCTGGCAAACTGGCCTTGCTCGTGCGCGATACGGCAGGCTTCATCAAGCAGCATCTGCTTGTCGTGCACGCGCAGGATGACCGAATTGATACTGCCGAGTATGGTGCGGATACGCGTCATCCGCGCCAGCCGTTCTTCCTGCGCCTTGCGCTCGGACAGGTCGCGTATCACGCTCGATATGCAATGCCCTCCGGCGGTCTGCAACGGGCTGAGACTGACTTCGGCAGGAAAGCAGCTACCGTCGCAACGCCGGGCAATCACTTCGAAGCTGATGCTGCTGCCCGGTGCGGCCTGGCTGTCCGGCAGCGCGGTATGCCAGTGCGGAAACGCAGCGGTCACCAGCATCTTGCCATCGGCCCCCAGCATCACGCTGCGCGGATAACCGAACAGCGCTTCGGCTTGCGCATTGACGATGTCTATGCGTCCATGCTGGTCGAACACGACGATGGCGTGCGGCGCATATTCGATGAGGTCCCTGAACCGCGATTCAGCATGCAAGCGCGCAGCGCGACCGCGCGCCTCGTCGATGGCACGCAGCAGCGCCGACGGCAGCCGCTGCAGATTGGTCTTGAGCAGATAGTCGATCGCGCCGCGCTTGAGCGCCTCGATCGCGGTGTCTTCGCCGATCGTGCCGGAAATGAAAATGAACGGCACGGCCGGATGCGACGTCGTGGCCAGCGCCAGCGCACTGAGGCCATCGAAACACGGCAGCGAAAAGTCCGACAGGATCGCGTCCGGCGTGCAGCGCGCCAGCTCGGCGACAAAGTCGGCACGGGTCTCGACCCGCACCGCCTCGACCACCAGGCCGGCCCGGCGCAGCTCGCGCAGGATCAGCTCGGCCTCGGTGGCGACATCTTCAAGTAGCAGGATTTTCAGGGGATTGGTCATCGGGATAGCCTCATGCAGGCACCTTGTTGACCAGCATCCAGTAGAAGCCCGTATCGCTGATGATCTTGTCGAAATCAAAGGTATCGACCGGCTTGACGATGTAGCTGTTGGCGCCCAGCCGGTAGCTCTCGACCATGTCGCGCTCTTCGGCCGACGAGGTCAGCATGACCACCGGAACGGCATGCAGGTCCGGGTCGGCGCGGATGCGGCGCAGCACGTCGATGCCATCGACTTTCGGCATTTTTACGTCGAGCAGGACCAGCTTCGGCTTGCCGCTGGCGGTACCGGCGAAGGTCCCCTGATGAAATAGAAAATCAATCGCCTCGCTACCATCCTTGACCCAGATCAGGTTGTTGGCCAGGCCGCGCTTGCGCAAAGCCCGCATCGTCATTTCGGCATCGGTGGCCGTGTCTTCGGCGAGCAGGATGTCGACTTGCTGGAAGGTGTTCATGGGGAGATCTCCTGCTTCGGTAAGGCAAAATAAAATGTCGCGCCCTGATCCACCACTGCCTCGGCCCAGATGCGGCCGCCGTGCCGCGTCACGATGCGCTGGGCAATTGCCAGGCCGACGCCGGTACCGGGAAACGCATCGGCCGAGTGCAGGCGCTGGAACACGCCAAACAGCTTGCCGTAATACTGCATGTCGAAACCGACGCCGTTGTCGGCAATCGAGTAGACCGTTTCGGTGGCGTCATCGGTGCCGGCAATCCGGATCACCGGCGGCGCGCGCATCGCGCTGTACTTGAACGCGTTCGACAGCAAGTTAACCCAGACCTGCTGCAGCAAGGCCGGATCGCCAACACCACGCGGCAGATTGCCGATCTCGATGTGGACCGTCACATCGTCCCCGTCGCGTCGCACCAGCCGGATCGCGCTATCGACCAGCGACCGCATGTCGATCCGCTCCTGCTGCATCGCCTGCCGGCCGAACCGCGAGAACGCCAGCAAGTCATCGATCAGGTCGCCCATGCGCTTGCTGTTATCGCGGATCACCGCCAGCAAGCGCAGGCCTTCAGCATCAACCCGGTCGCCGTAGTCTTCTTCGAACATGCGCGCGTAACCGGAGACTGCGCGCAACGGAATGCGCAAATCATGCGACACCGAATAGCTGAAGCTTTCGAGTTCCTTGTTGGTGTTTTCGAGCTGGCAGGCCCGCTGCATCAGGGCGCTGTTGGCCCCGGCCAGCGCCAGGTCGGCGCTGCGGCGCTTGCGGTTTTCGACCCGCAGCAACAGGAAGGCCGCGCCGCTGATGAGCGCGCCGGTGAGCGCACCGAGTGCCACCAGCAGGCTGGCGCGGGAGGCACTCTCGGCGGCGGCGATCTCGCGCCCGGCCAGCAGTGTCTGCTCTGCTGCAATCATGCGCCGGGCCTGGGTGCGGATGCGGTTCTGGACCTCGTCGCCGGCACCGCTGGTGACCAGGTCCATTGCGCCGCCGGCATCGCTGCGCCGGGTCTGCACGACGCGTTCGCCTATTGCCAGCGATTCGTTTGCCAGTGCTGCCAGGCTTGCCAGCTCTCGCAATGGCTCCGGCTTGCCGTCCATCAGCCCATTCAGCTCGGCCAGTTGTAACGGCAGCGCATCGATCGCTGCGCGGTACGGCACCAGAAAAGTCTCATTACCGGATATGACGTAGCCGCGCACGGCGCTTTGCGCATCGGTCATCAGGGCACTGATGTCGTCGATGCGGTTCATCACGTCATTGGTGACCACGACAATGGCCGCCCGCTGCTTGAAGTCGCGCATGCTGGACAGCGAAATGACCGTCGTCAGCGTGAGCGCTAGTAGCGTCGACACGATCCCGACAAGCGCCAGCGATGGCACAGGAAAACGCGGTGCAAATGCGGCCATCGGATACGGGTCTCCAAGTGCGATGCAGTTCGACATGAACCGGTCAGGTTACAGGCCGACAACTTAACATTTTTTTCTACCCAGTAGTAGCACCATCGCGCCAAAGACCGTCCTGCGTCAGACGAAAATCGGTTCCGGCTCCAGCTGCACGCCAAAGCGCTGCAGCACATCGGCCTGGATGGCCAGTGCCAGTTGCAGCACGTCGGCACCGCGTGCACCGCCCAGATTGACCAGCACCAGTGCCTGCTTGTGATACACGCCGGCAGCACCGAGCGCGCGCCCTTTCCAGCCGCACTGATCGATCAGCCAGCCGGCCGCCAGCTTGGTGCTGCCGTCGGCTTGGTCGTGGCTGACCAGCGCCGGATGGTGCACCAGCAGCGCATCGCGCGTGGCGCGCGACACCAGCGGATTCTTGAAAAAACTGCCGGCGTTGCCGATGACGGCCGGATCCGGCAACTTGCGTTGGCGGATTGCGATGACGGCGTCGCTGACTTGCTGCATGTCGGGCTCGACGATCTCCGCCAGCGCGGTGGCCAGCTCGGCATAGCGCAAGTCGGCAACCCAACGCCTTGGCAAGGTGAAGGTGACATCGAGGATGACTGCGCGATCGCGCCAGTCGTGCTTGAAAATACTGTCGCGATAACCGAACCGGCAAGCGGCCCGGTCCAGCGTGAAGACGCTGCCGTTATCCAGATCGAACGCCGTCAGCGCATGGAAGTGCCGTTCGACTTCAACACCATAAGCACCGATGTTCTGGATCGGCGCGGCACCGACGGTGCCCGGAATCAGCGAGAGGTTTTCCAGTCCGCCCAGCTGGCGTGCCAGCGTCCACAGCACCAGTTCGTGCCAGCCGGTGCCGGCGGCGGCGCGTACCAGCGTGCGCTCCGCGTCCTGCCCGACGATGTCGATACCACGGCTGCAGCTGTGCAGCACCAGGCCATGGAAGTCGCCGGTCAGGACGATATTGCTGCCGCCGCCGAGCACCAGTCGCGGCAGACGCATCAGCGCAGGATCGGCATGCAGCGCCTGCAAATCATCGACGCCGCGCACCGGCAGGCACAGGTCGGCGACCGCATCTATGCCAAAGGTATTGTGGGTGCGCAGCGAAAAATTCGGCAGCAGTGTCGGCATCGGGAGCAGGGAAGGTGGCATGCGTGCAGTTTACCCATGCATCACCATAGCCACCTGTTTTTTTGTCCGTTAAAATGGCCATCAGCCCGGGAAATGGCTCACGCCATTTCTCCATCAGATCCTCTGCATCGCTGCACCACCGACCCCATCAAGGAAAACACCATGCCGTCATTCGACGTTGTCTCGGAAGCCAATATTGTCGAAGTCAAGAACGCCATCGACCAGTCCAACAAAGAAATCACCACCCGCTTCGACTTCAAGGGCAGCGACGCCCGCATCGAACAGAAAGAATTCGAACTCACCGCCTATGCCGACGCCGATTTCCAGTTGAGCCAGGTACGCGATGTCCTCAACAACAAGCTGGCCAAACGCAATGTCGACCTGCGTTTTCTGGACCTCGGCAAAATCGAAAAAATCGGCGGCGACAAAGTCAAGCAAGTCATCAAGATCAAGAACGGCATCGAGACCGACGCCGCCAAAAAAATCGTCCGCCTGATCAAGGACAGCAAGATGAAAGTCCAGGCCAGCATCCAGGGCGATGCAGTCCGCATCACCGGTGCCAAGCGCGATGACCTGCAAGCGGCGATGGCGGCACTACGCAAGGACGTGCCGGAACTGCCACTCGAATTCAACAACTTCCGCGACTGAGCCATCATCGGCACCGGCCATCCTGAGACATCCGCGCGTAGCAGTTTGCGTATCACCTCGCGCGTCATGCAGCGATGGCTGCTGCTGTTGTGCATTGCCACCACCGGTATCCACGCAGAATCGATCGGCCTGGTCGGACTATTCCCCGGCAAGGCCGTCCTTGTCATCGATGGTGGCGCACCGCGCACCTATGCCGTGGGCAGCCTGGTCACCGATGGCGTGCGCCTGACCGGTGTCAGCGACACCAGCGCAGTGCTGGACGAGCATGGCAAGCGCCAGCAGCTGGCCATCGGCACGCACTTCAGCCGCGGCCAGTCACAAGGCGCCCCCAGCATCACGCTGCAGGCAGACAGCCGCGGCCATTTCATGGCGCAGGGAATGATCAATGGATTGTCGCTGCCGATGATGGTTGACACCGGGGCCAGCATGGTATCGATGTCAGCGCAGGATGCGCGCCGGCTGGGGATTGATTACAAGCGCGGACAGCGGATGTTCTCGAATACGGCCAACGGCGTCGTGCCGGTGTTTCTGGTGCGACTCGACAACGTCAGGATTGGCGATCTTGAACTGAGCGGCGTTGACGGGCTGGTCCAGGAACAGGGCTTGCCGTTTGCGTTGCTCGGCATGTCGTTCCTGAACCGCACGGTGATGCAGCGCGATGGCCAGCAGATGGTGCTGACCAAGCGCTACTGAACCGGCTGGGCGTGCCCCCCTGCGTGTGAATTGTAGGGCGGGCACAGCCTTTCGTGCCCACG
>AEPR01000645.1 GCA_000195205.2 Oxalobacteraceae bacterium IMCC9480
GATCTGGCCGGATCGGGACGCACCGGGCTGGGACTACGCCGACCGCGCTTCGCAGGCGATCTTGCACGCCGGTGCGACCACGGTCGCCATCCTCGTACCACCCGATGACCGGCCCGAGGGTTGGGACGCTGCCGACGCGATTCCTGATGGTTTTGACGTGGCTGGCTTTCTTGCTGTTGGTGAGCGATTGCCCGTGATGCGCTCCGTTGAGGAGATTGCGCCGCCGGATTTGCTGACGGGCATCGACTGGA
>AEPR01000644.1 GCA_000195205.2 Oxalobacteraceae bacterium IMCC9480
CCACCGATGGCGCTGGTTGCTACCAGACCTCGGTGCCTAAGGTCTTCGCTGCAGGCGACATGCGTCGCGGCCAGTCGCTGGTGGTATGGGCGATTCGCGAAGGTCGTCAGTGCGCGCGCGCTGTCGATGAATTCCTGATGGGCGAGTCAGTCCTGCCTCGCTGATTTTTCCGCCTCACAAACCGGAGTGGCTTTTCACCACAGCCATTCCGGGGTTTGTTGTGCAGCGCACATAGCAATCTGCCGATCTGAATTACAATCACGCCTTTGCATCAACCTGGCCATGCCGTGCCCAATCTAGTCGAAATCCGCGAACTGCATTTTGCTTATGGAGAGCGTCCGATCCTGTCGGGTGTCCGGATGGATTTTCCACGTGGCAAGGTCATTGCAGTCATGGGCGGCTCCGGTTCCGGCAAGACCACGGTCTTGCGTTTGATCGGTGGCCAACTGGTGCCGCAAGCCGGTACCGTGACGGTCAATGGCGCGGTAGTGCACGACTTGTCCGGTCAGGACTTGATGGCGCTGCGGCGCAAGATGGGCATGCTGTTCCAGCATGGCGCGCTATTCACGGACCTGAGTGTTTTCGAGAACGTGGCTTTTCCGCTGCGCGAGCACACGGATTTGCCGGAAGCACTATTGCGTGATCTGGTGCTGCTGAAATTGCAGGCAGTCGGCTTGCGCAATGCGGCACAGCTCAAGCCATCCGAGATTTCCGGCGGCATGGCGCGACGCGTAGCGCTGGCGCGTGCCATCGCGCTGGATCCGCAATTGATCATGTATGACGAACCGTTCGCCGGCCTCGATCCGATTTCGATGGGTGTCACGGCCAACCTGATTCGTCGTCTCAATGACGTGCTGGGTTCGACCTCCATTCTGGTGTCGCATGACGTCAATGAATCCTTCCTGATTGCGGATTACGTGTATTTCCTTTCCGCAGGCAAGATCGTGGCCGAAGGCACGCCGGCCGCAATGCGGGAATCGACTGATCCGTATGTCAGGCAATTCGTCCACGCCGATGCCGAGGGTCCGGTGCCGTTCCACTATCCCGGCAAGTCGCTGGCGGCCGACCTCGGTCTGGAGGCAACATGATGCTCGACTGGATCGCCGCACTAGGGAGCCGGGTTACCGGATTTCTGTATCAGATCGGCTATGCCGCGCGCGCATTCCTGGCGATCTTGCGGGCTTCCGCCGGACTCTGGCGCAGGCCGCGACTCATTACCGATCAGATTCATTTTGTCGGCAATTATTCGCTGGTGATCATCGCCGTGTCGGGTCTGTTCGTGGGTTTTGTCCTTGGTTTGCAAGGGTATTACACGCTCAATCGCTACGGTTCCGAACAGGCACTGGGTCTGCTGGTGGCGCTGTCGCTGGTGCGCGAACTCGGGCCGGTGGTGACAGCACTGCTGTTTGCCGGCCGTGCCGGAACGTCGCTGACGGCCGAGATCGGCCTGATGAAAGCCGGCGAGCAATTGTCGGCAATGGAAATGATGGCGGTCGATCCGATACAGCGGGTGCTGGCGCCGCGTTTCTGGGCCGGGGTCATTGCGATGCCGGTACTGGCCGCGATATTTAGTGCCGTTGGTATCGTTGGCGGCTATGTCGTCGGCGTGCAGATGATTGGTATCGATGAAGGCGCGTTCTGGTCGCAGATGCAGGGCGGCGTCGATGTCTGGCAGGATATTGCCAATGGCGTGCTGAAAAGTTTTGTCTTCGGTATCGCGGTCACCTTCATTGCGCTGTTCCAGGGGTACGAAGCCCAGCCGACGCCGGAAGGTGTTGCCCGGGCCACCACGCGGACGGTGGTCATCGGTTCGCTGACGGTGTTGTGGCTGGACTTTCTGATGACGGCGCTCATGTTCAACTGATCATGCGCTGGAAAAATACAAACGTGACGCATCGTGTAACGCAATAACTAGTTGGGGTATCGGATCATGCAACGAAAATCACTGGATCTATGGGTAGGCCTGTTTGTGCTGCTGGGTGCGGCGGCCTTGTTTTTCCTGGCCATGAAGGCAGGCAACCTGAGTTCGCTGTCCTTTGCGCAAACGTATCCGGTCACGATGCGCTTCGATAATATCGGCGGACTCAAGCCGCGCGCGCCCGTCAAAAGTGCCGGCGTGGTGGTCGGTCGCGTGGCCGATATTGCGTTTAACGACCAGCGTTTTCAGGCTTCCGTGACCGTCAACATGGAAACCCGCTACAAATTCCCCAAAGATAGCTCGGCAAAAATCCTGACTTCAGGCTTGCTGGGAGAGCAGTACATAGGCCTCGAACCAGGCGGCGATACGAATCTGCTCGCTGCCGGTGACAATATAAGAATGACGCAATCGGCCCTGGTCCTCGAGAATCTGATCACTCAGTTCTTGTTCAGCAAGGCAGCCGACGGAAAGGATGAAAAAAAATGAACCCTGTTTTGAAACGCATCAGCATGCTGGTCCTGGCGGTTGCCATATCCGGTTGTGCCACCGGCCGCAATCCGCAGGATCCCTTTGAAAGCTACAACCGCGCCATGTTCAGTTTCAATGACGGACTAGACCGGGTGGCCCTCAAGCCTGCTGCCACCGCCTACAAAAACGTGTTGCCGCAATTCGTGCAAACCGGCGTAGGTAACTTTTTCGGTAACCTCGGCGATGTCTGGACGGCGGTCAACAATCTGCTGCAAGGAAAAGTCGAAGATGGCCTGAATGACTTCATGCGCGTCGCCGTCAACAGCACGCTCGGACTGGGTGGTTTGCTCGACATCGGTTCGGAAGCAGGACTGCAAAAACATCGCGAGGATTTTGGCCAGACGCTCGGCCGCTGGGGTATGGCTCCAGGCCCGTACGTGGTCTTGCCCTTGTTCGGCTCGTCGACAGTGCGTGACACCGCAGCGACCCCGCTCGACATCGTTGGTGATCCTTGGACTTACAAGGATCCAACCAATGTGCGCAACATGGGAACCGCGGTGCGCCTGGTCGACCTGCGTGCCAGCGTACTCGATGCGTCCAGCCTGATCGAAGACGCCGCGCTGGATCGCTATGAATTCATCCGCGATGCGTATCTGCAGCGTCGCCAGAGCCGGGTTTATGACGGCGACGTACCCAAGGGCAAAGGACGCCGCTCGACGGTGGACGATTCGTACTTGAATGAGCGCTCGGCGGCCTCACCTGTTGACAGTGTTGTTGCGGTTCCTGTCATCGAGCCGATCGAGGCTCCGGTGCCAAGCCAGGCACCGTCAGCGCAGTTGAGTGTCAAGTCAGAGTAAGTCCGGACGCAGATCCAGGGCTCAGTTATCGAAATGGAAAATCATGAAAAAATTTAAACAGTTGTTCGCCGCCGTCGTCACCCTCGGCATGTTGTCGTTCACCGGTGGCGCTCTTGCCGCCGAGGTAGAAGCGCCGGATGCGCTGGTCAAGCGCATCAGCCAGGAAGTCCTCGATATTGCCAAGTCAGACAAAGCCATTCAGGGCGGCAACCAGCAGCGCGTACTGCAGGTCGTCGAAGAGAAAATCCTGCCTTCAGTCGACTTCCAGAAAATGACTGCACTGGCCGCCGGGCGCTTCTGGCGTACCGCGACAGCCGAGCAGCAACAGCAGCTGACGACGCAATTCCGCAGCCTGCTGGTCTACACGTACTCGGGTGCCATCTCGCAAGTGCGCGACCAGAAAGTCCAGTTCCTGCCGATGCGTTCGCTGCCCGCCGATACCGATGTCGAAGTGCGTTCGCAGGTCTTGCAATCGCGCGGCGAGCCTATCCAGCTCAACTACCGGCTTGAGAAAACCGCTGCCGGCTGGCGCATTTATGACGTCAATGTCCTCGGTGCCTGGCTGGTCGAGACCTACAAAAGCACCTTCGCCGCCGAAATCGGACGCGGTGGCATTGATGGCCTGATCAAGGCGCTGACCGACAAGAACAAGTCGCTCGCCGCCAAATCGGGTAACTGATTGACCGCCATGTTTGCTCCTGCCCAGGCACTGACTTTTGATACCGCCAAAGGCGTACTTGAAGCCGGCCTGGGCGCGATCGCCACCGGGCAGCAAGCCATCGATCTGGCGCAGATCAAGCGCGTCGACTCGAGTGCCGTCGCTGTCCTGCTGGCCTGGCAGCGCGCGGCACGGGAACGCGGCGCGCCGCTCACGTTTTCCAATCCGTCCGTCAGCCTCTCCAGCCTGGCTACCTTGTACGGTGTCGCCGATCTGTTGCAGGCCGGTATCGACGCCAGCCATCCGATCGCCGTGCCACATCACTGACCCTGCTGCACGGCGGGCGGCTTCCGGCAACGGAAATCCCCTATAATCGACAGCCTTAAACCAGCAACGGACCACCTGGTGTCTCCGTTTTTTGCTCACTTCCGATTGACCTCCGGATCTCTTCCAAGAATTGCGCAACTGCCTCCATGGCCGCCATCCAGATACCAACGTAGAAAAAAGCTACCAGTCGCTGCGTGCGCTCGACCGCGTGTCGCTGTCGATCGAGCAGGGCGAGTTCTTTGGCCTGCTCGGACCGAACGGTGCCGGCAAGACCACGCTAATCTCGATTATCGCGGGTCTCAGCCGGCCCGATTCCGGCACCGTCACGGTCGAAGGCCACGATGTCGTCACCGATTACCGCGCCGCCCGTGCCCGCCTTGGCGTGGTACCGCAGGAACTGGTGTTCGATCCCTTCTTTTCGGTGCGCGAAACCTTGCGCATGCAGTCCGGTTATTTCGGCCTGAAGAATAATGACAAGTGGATCGACGAGATCATGCATCACCTCGACCTGACCAACAAAGCCGACGCCAACATGCGCTCGCTGTCGGGCGGCATGAAGCGCCGTGTGCTGGTCGCGCAAGCGCTGGTGCACAAGCCGCCGGTGATCGTGCTCGACGAGCCGACCGCCGGCGTCGATGTCGAACTGCGCCAGACCTTGTGGAAGTTTGTTGCCCGCCTCAATCGCGAAGGCCACACCGTGGTGCTGACCACGCATTACCTCGAAGAAGCGCAAGCCCTGTGCACCCGCGTGGCGATGCTGAAAGCCGGCAAAGTGGTGGCGCTCGACTCGACCGCCAACCTGATCAAGCGCATCTCCGGTTCGCAACTGGTGGTGCACCTGGCCAGCGGCGTGCTGCCGGACAGCCTCAAGCCACTGGTGACGAATCCCGAGCAACTACTCGGCGGTAATCAATTCACCTTGCGCGTCAATGGCTACAACGATGTCGAACCCATCCTGGCGCGCTTGCGCGAAGGCGGTATCGTCATCGAAGACATGCAGCTCAAGCAGGCCGACCTCGAAGACGTATTCCTGCAAATTATGGACGGTGACAAATGATCGGTTTCCAGACCCTGTTCTACAAGGAAGTACTGCGCTTCTGGAAAGTCGCGACGCAAACGCTGACCGCGCCTATCGTCACGGCGATGCTGTATCTGATGATCTTCGGCCACGTGCTCGAAGGCCGGGTCGAGGTCTATCCGGGCGTCGGTTACACCGCTTTCTTGATTCCCGGCCTGGTCATGATGAGCATCCTGCAGAACGCGTTTGCCAACTCATCGTCGTCGCTGATCCAGTCCAAGATCACCGGCAATCTGGTCTTCGTGATGCTGCCGCCGCTGTCGCACTGGGAATTGTTCAGCGCCTATGTGCTGGCGGCAGTCGTGCGCGG
>AEPR01000643.1 GCA_000195205.2 Oxalobacteraceae bacterium IMCC9480
TTGCGCACAACCGGCTGGTCCTCTTGTTGCCATCCTCGAACGGCTGCAAATACGCAATATTCACCCACAGAAAAAATGCCGCTTCCAGCGGATTGTTGATTTGCCGGGCTTTGACGACGATCTGCTCCAGCATCTCTTCCAGCAAGGAAGGAACCTGGGTGGGGACATACACCGAACCGGTGATGTTGACCACCGTCTTGCGGATGGCACCCAGGGAACGCGGATTCTCCAGCAAACCCTGCATGAGCAGACTTTGCACGTTGCGCACTACCGCGATCGTGATGCCGTATTCGGGTGCGACGTCGACGATGAATTCGATGGTGTCTTTATGATTGAGCAACATTGTTGCATCCAGATCATCGTTTGCAGAGCGTCCCCGGATAAACAGTTCACGTGTATCGAGCAGGCTGATGCGGTTGCCTTCAAGGCGTGATGAATACCATGACAAATCAATCAATAATTGCTCCAGGACTTTACGTGCGTAGGTCCCGGCCGGCTGCTGTCCTTTAACGCGCCCTTTGGTGTGCAAATTATCGGCGAGCTGGTGCGGCAGGAGCGACGATTGGTTGGGTACATAACGATCGACGAAGTGCCGCTGGTACGACACCGGCAGGCGACTACCGAGCGGCGCGTCGAGTTGGGCTCTCAGCGTCCTGGCGTCAACGCTCCAGGGACGTGTTGTCATCGTGGCGGCCGCGGAGGGCGACGGCACAGGGAGACGGTAGGTCGTACCGCGCCCGGCACCCGCACGGACGATCTCTCCCGATGCAGTCATTTTTGCCAGATGACGATTGATGGTGGAGCGGCTTGCCGCGATCAAGCGGGTGATGTCATCCGCCCCCGCCGGACCGAGGTCGCGTGCGGTGCGACTGGCCAGATAGTCCCGTATTGCCAGTGGGAGATCGTGCTTTGCCATAGTTATCCTGTCATTATTCGATTGCTTTGACAGGATAATGACAATTATGTCGCCATCCTGTCAAATATTGACAGGATAACGACAAGCTAAATCAAACGGCAATGCTCTCTGCGAGTAACGTCAAGCCCGCCCGTAATTATCCTGAAACCGCACGATATCGTCCTCGCCCAGATAGCCGCCACTCTGCACCTCGATCATCACCAGATTCAATCGGCCCGGGTTTTCCAGGCGGTGGCGGTGGCCGGCGGGGATGTAGGTCGATTCATTGGTGTTGACCAGGAATTCCTTCTCGCCATTGACGACCTTGGCCATGCCATTGACGACGATCCAGTGCTCGCTACGGTGGTAGTGCATCTGCAGGCTGAGGCTGGCGCCGGGCTTGACTTCGATGCGCTTGATCTTGAAGCCGTTGCCTTCTTCCAGCACGGTGTAGGTGCCCCACGGACGATGCGCGGTGCGATGCATTTTGTGGGCTTCGTGGCCCTTGGCTTTCAGGCCGGCGTAGATGTGCTTGACGTCTTGCGCGCAGGATTTGTCGGCGATGAGGACGGCGTCGGGTGTGTCGATGATGATCAGGTTGTCGATGCCGACGGTGCCGATCACGCGGTCGCTGGTCTGGATCGTGCAGTTGCTGGTGTTATGCAGCATCACGTCGCCTTGGGTACGGTTGCCATCGGCGTCGGCCGCCGACAAGTCGCCCAGCGCCGTCCATGAACCGATATCGCTCCAGCCGATACTGCACGGAATGACGGCCACGTCGGTCGATTTTTCCATGACGGCGTAGTCGATCGACAGGTCGGGAATGCTGCGGAAGGACTCGGCGTCCAGATCGAGCTGGGTGAAGTTCTTGCCTTCGGCCAGACGGGATTGGTCGGTGCACGTTTTGGTGGCGGCGAGGATGTCGGGGCAATGCTTTGCCATCTCGGCGAGCATCGTGCCGGCGGCAAAACAGAAGATGCCGGAGTTCCACAAGAAGCGGCCCGAAGCCAGGTATTCCTGCGCCTTGTCGAGCGATGGCTTTTCGACGAAGCGGATGACCGTGTTGCCATCGGCTTCGATGTAGCCATAGCCGGTTTCCGGCGATTCCGGCTGGATGCCGAAGGTGACCAGTTTGCCGGCAGCGGCCAGCTTGGTGGCGGCGAGGACGGCGTGTTCGAAGGCTGGCTGATCAGCGATCAGATGATCGGCGGCGAGCACCAGCATGATGGCGCTGGCACCGTATTTTTTTTCTACCTGCAAGGCGGCGGCGGCAATTGCGGCGGCGGTGTTGCGGCCGAACGGTTCGAGGATGAACGAGGCCGGCAGTTTGGCGGCATTGACTTCGCCATATTCGTCTTCGGTCTTGAAGAGCAATTCGCGGTTCGTGACGGTGAGGATTTCGGTGACATCAGGCAATTGCGCACCACGCAGAAAGGCTTTTTGCAGCAGGCTCTGGCCATCGGCGAGGCGG
>AEPR01000642.1 GCA_000195205.2 Oxalobacteraceae bacterium IMCC9480
CACAGGTTCAAATCCTGTCCCCGCAACCAAATACGAAAGCCCGAACTTGTAATGAGTTCGGGCTTTTCCGTTTTATAGGACACAATTAAATTGTGTCCGATTCATTTGGTTCTACGGTGATCCTTTGTGCACGCCGTTCATCGGGTACGATAAGTGTCCCTGCCATCATCAATAGCCCTACTGATCATGAATCCAATTTCCGCACTCAAGCCCAACACCCTGCTCAAGACGCTCAATACCTACATCGTCGAAGACCTGTCGAACGCCGACACCGTCACGACCTCGGCGATCGCTGCCTCCCTGCTGGCCGATCTGGCCGTGCCGGTGCTGCAGATGCTGGCCAGCGCCGGTGCGAATGCCGATGAGGTCGCGGTCGAATTTTTCCCGGACAAGGATGAGCCCGGCACGCCCGGCACGATGTTCTTCTGGCACGGCACCCGCTCGCTCGAGGACAACGCCTGGGAAGATGCCCATCGCGCCGAATATTCGTTGCGCATGGCGGCTTTCCTGCCCGAGCGCGATGACGACGGCGCGGTCTATCCGGCCGGCTTCACGCTGACCCTGAAGCTCGAAGCCAGTGCCTGCGAACTGATCGAAAAAATGCCGGCCGGCGTGTTCGAGCTGATCGAATCCGAGTTCAAGGGCGCGCCGCTGCCATCCGGTTTCGAGTTCCTCGACGACAGCGAGCACGTGCCGGTCCTGCCGAACATGCGCCGCCAGTTCATCAAGGCGATTTCGCGCGCGCATGCGGCCAGCAACAAGCGCCGCGGCAATCGTTTCGAAGCCGTCATGCTGCATTACATCTGGGACCGGATCGAACCGGAGCAGCATTTCGATGCCGTGCTCGCGGCCCTCACGAAGTTGTTTGTCGCCTTGCACCAGCAGGCGCAGCGCTAATTTTTCTGCTTTTCTTTCATCGGTAATCCATGACATTTTCCAAGCTCGGCCTGATCGACCAGTTGCAGCGCAACCTCGACACCCTCGGCTACAGCACACCCACTCCGGTGCAGGCGCAAGCCATCCCCGCCGTACTCGCCGGTCGCGACCTGATGGCCGCGGCCCAGACCGGCACCGGCAAGACCGCCGGCTTTGCGCTGCCGCTGCTGCAGCGCCTGACGATGGAGGGCCCGCAGGTCAGCAGCAATTGCGTGCGCGTGCTGGTGCTGGTGCCGACACGTGAACTGGCCGAGCAAGTCCATCAGGCGTTTGGCGAATACGGTGCCTCGCTGCCGCTACGCACGCATGTCGCCTATGGCGGTGTCAGCATCAATCCGCAAATGATGAAGCTGCGCAAAGGCCTCGATGTGCTGGTCGCGACGCCGGGCCGGTTGCTCGATTTGTACCGCCAGAACGCGGTCAAGTTCGAGCAATTGCAGACGCTGGTACTCGATGAAGCCGACCGCATGCTCGACCTCGGCTTTTCGCGCGAGCTCGATGAAGTGTTTGCCGCGCTGCCCAAAAAGCGCCAGACACTGCTGTTCTCGGCCACTTTTTCCGACGAGATCCGGGCCCTGTCGACGACGCTGCTGGATAACCCGGTGCGTATCGAGATCAGCCCGCGCAACACCCCCGTCAAAACCATCAAGCAATGGGCCATCCCGGTCGACAAGAAGCGTAAGCCCGAACTGTTCCTGCATCTGCTGAAAAAGCATCGCTGGGGCCAGGTGCTGGTATTCGTCAAGACCCGGCGCGGGGTCGACGAGCTGGTCGACATCCTGCTGGCGCAAGGCATCCGTGCCGACGCGATCCACGGCGACAAGCCGCAGCCGGCGCGCCTGCGTGCGCTCGAAGGCTTCAAGTCGCGTGACGTGCAAATCCTGGTCGCCACCGATGTCGCTGCGCGCGGACTCGATATCGATGACTTGCCGCAGGTGGTCAATTTTGATTTGCCGATCGTGGCCGAGGATTACATCCACCGGATCGGCCGCACCGGTCGCGCCGGCGCGTCGGGCATGGCGGTTTCGCTGCTGTGCGCCGATGAAGCGCCCTTGCTGGCAGCGATCGAAATGCTGACCGGGCAAAACCTGCAGCGCAATGCCGAACAGGGTTTCGAGCCCGACCATCGCGTGCCGGAGACGAATGCCAGCGGGCAGGTGGTCAAGAAACCGAAGAAGCCCAAGCTGAAGGCGGGGGCATTTCGGGTGCCATCCGGTCGTTGACATTCCCGCAGATGGCTGTTGCTCGTGCGTGGCAGCTGATTCTCTTAGACAGATTTTTCTTGCTGACCCCGGTTCAGTGTCTTTGTTTCCACTGACCGGGAGAGAATGCAGGTGTCGCGCTTTGCCCTGTTGTAAAACCAAGGTTTGACAACGGAGCGAGAACACCGTCGGGCCTTAAACCCAACGGTTCGGTTAGTATGAGAATATGCGACCACAAGGGTATGTTGATAGCAGTGTTTACTCGTGATGAGCATTGTCCGCCTCATGTGCATGTCGATGGTGGCAAGTGGGCAGCGCGTTTCGAGTTTAGCTTCTGGCACGACGGTGTCCGGTTGCTGGACGTGGTGCCCGTTTATCGACGGCCGACAACCGCTATTTTGGAAGAAGTACGTTTGGCCATGATGAAGCCCGAACATCTTCGCCGGGCGCGGGAGTGCTGGTGGCGCAGTGCGCAAACCGTTTGTTTGCGAAATCAGTTCTGGGATAGTCACCTTACGGAAGTCGTCGAGAGCAAGTCGGTTGCACACGGACAGGCCGCCAGCTTGATTGCCATAGCGTCCTTCGATGCACGAACTTACAGGACGACATTGCATCTGGCCGGGCAGCAGGAGCCTTTGGAGATCGAATTATGAAAACCTTAAAAGCATCCGGCGACTTCAACAAGCCGGTAACTGAAGAAGCGCTTGCACAGGCAATGACTCAGGGACGCGCGCGGGTGGATGCCGGACTGCATGCCACCACCGTGCAGTATTTGCCTGCGTACGCTTCAGTCCTGGTGGGTTTTTCGGATCGCAGCGCGGTGCTTTTACCGATACAAAATTACCCCGAGCTGGCAGAACTGACCGTCACTGAACTGGATCAGCTGACGTTGGGATTCGGCGGCAGTGCCCTGTGTCTGCCGACCCGTGACCTGCATGTCGCGATTGCCGGACTGGTGTCGGCGAGTCCGCCATTGATGGCGATGGCGTCGTCCGTTATCGCTGCTCGCAACGGAAGTCGCAGTAGTGCCGCCAAAGTGCGGGCCTCGCGTGAAAATGGCCAGAAGGGCGGGCGTCCGCGCAAGCTGGCTACAGGCTGATGTCGCAACCGTGTGATCAACTGCGCGACGTGGCTGCGCCGATGTGGTACCAGTAGCAAGCATGCGGCGACATTTTCCTCCCTCACTGGCCTTCCCCTGATGACACCTGTTTCACACCATGTACCTGGCGGCAGTAGCCGGCTCGTCGCCTGCCTCTGCCTCGCCCTCAGCATGGCCCTGGTCGGCAGCTATGTCGCCCTGACCAAACCACTGGCGCTGGTCTTTCCGGTGTTCCTGCTGGCGTGGCTGCGCTTCGGCATCGGCGGGCTGGCGATGTTGAGCTGGCTGAAAAAGCCGGCGATGGAATTGCCGCTGAGCCGGCCGATGCGCCGGCTGGTCTTCCTCGAATCGTTCTTCGGTAATTTTCTGTTCACGCTGTGCATGATCACCGGCGTGAGCATGACCAGCGCGGTCTCGGCTGGCGTGATCCTGTCGGCGATTCCGGCGGTGGTGGCGCTGATGAGCTGGATTTTCCTGAAGGAACGCATCGGCTTGCGCATCTGGGCAGCGGTGGCTTGCGGTGCGCTCGGTATCGGCATCCTGGCGCTATCGAAATCGCCGGCGCAGGACGTCGCGCACCAAAATGCCTGGCTGGGCAACCTGCTGGTATTTGGCGCGGTGCTGTGCGAAGCGGCGTATGCGGTCATCGGCAAGCAGCTCACGACCGTGCTCAGCCCGAAGCGCATCAGCGCCGTCATCAACCTGTGGGGCTTTGTGTTGATGACGCCGATGGGCATCGTCGCTGCGTGGCAGTTCGACTTCGCGCCGGTGACGATATCGATGTGGTCGCTGCTGGTGTTTTACGGACTGGCGTCGAGCGTCTGGTCGGTCTGGCTGTGGATGACCGGACTGAAATCAATCCCGGCGTCGCAAGCCGGGATCTTCACGGTGCTGCTGCCGGTGAGCGCCGCGCTGGTCGGCGTGCTCGTGCTCGGCGAGCGCCTGGGCGGGGTGCAATTGCTGGCGTTCGCGCTGGCGCTGGCGGGTGTGCTGCTGGCGACGCTGCCGGCACGGCGGCGCCGCTGATTTGTGTCGATTGCACTGGTCAGTATATTTAAATGACGACAGGTAGTTGTCATGAGAACATGCGAAAATCCGACACGTTTTCCACCCACGCATTTCTTCAGGAATCAGACATGAGCTCGCTTTTCCGTTTTGCCGTGCCGATGCTGGCCGTATTGTCTCCGTTGGCAGCGCATGCTGCAAAGCTTGAACTCAGCACGCTGGCTATTTGCGCCGAACTGGCCGATGCCGACAAGCGCCTGGCCTGCTATGACCGCCTCGCGGCTCCGGCGATGAAGCTGATGTATCCGATCGAACCGGCGACCCCCGCACCGACGCCGGCGTTGCTCAATCCAGACGAACCCGCCACCCGCGAAACCTCCGTCCTGGCGCAGGAATGGGAACTGGCCGACAACCTCAAGCGTGGCACCACCAACTTCCGTTCGTACCGTACGAAATTATCTGCTGCTGGCCAATTACAGCGGCGCGCCGAACTACGCGCCATTCCGCGCGGCGGCCGGTGAAGCGGGTCTTGAGGGGCAGCGCATCAAGCATGCCGAACTGACGTTCCAGCTCGGCTTCAAGATGAAACTGGTCGAGCAGGTCGCCGGCAGCCCGTTTGATTTGTGGTTCGGCTACACGCAGCAGAGTTACTGGCAAGCCTTCAACAAGTCAGCCTCGAGCCCGTTCCGCGAGACCAACTACCAGCCCGAAATCATGGCCGTGGTGCCAGTCAATTTCCGCCTGCCCGGCATCACGGCGCGCATGCTCAACTTCGGTCTGGTGCATCAGTCCAACGGCCAATCGGGCACGCTATCGCGCAGCTGGAACCGGCTGTATG
>AEPR01000641.1 GCA_000195205.2 Oxalobacteraceae bacterium IMCC9480
GGCACGGCATCATGTGCCCACGCGCGCGGACCGGTAATGCCTGCCAATTCCTATCGTCTATCGGCTCATTCGAAAAACGATCCATCGACAGCTCAGCGCAACCCGTCCAGCACCCGGTAATCACTATCCTGAATCGGCAAAAACCGGATTGCATTCATCCCGTCGAGCACCGGCGCTTCCGTCAATCCATGACGACCAAGAAACACGGCGCGGATTTTGTCGGTGATGTCGGGGCAGAGCGTGCCACGGTACACGAACGGATCCATCGGTAGCGGTGCCGAGCGCCACAGTACCCGCAGCTCCTGCGGCAACAGCTTGCCTTCGTTGATCATGGTCGATAGCTGGAAGCTCGAGACGAAGGCGGCAGCGGCGCGACCGTCGATCACCGCTGTCGCCGCGCCGGTGTGGGTGCCGGCATACGAGACCCGTCCGAACCAGCTCTCCAGCGACATACCCGTTACCTGACTGTAGAAGTAGCGCGGCACTTTGTTGCCCGAGGTACTGTCCGGGTCGACCAGCGCCAGCGATACACCGCGCAGGCTGGCCGGCTGTTTCAGGGGACCGTCGGCTCGCACGATCAGTAGCGACTGGTAGAACGGGCCGGCCGACTGGAACGCCCCCGCCGGCTGCGAGAACGTGGCGAATGGCGTGATCGCCGGATCGGCTTTTCTGGCCGCCAGGTAGGACGACGGACCCAGCCGGGCGAGGTCGACCGCACCGGCCAGCAAACCCTCGATGACGGTACCGTAAGACGCCGGCGTAACCACTTCAACCGGCATGCCCAGCGTTGCCTGCAAGCGGTCCAGCAGCGGCCGGAAACGCGCCAGGTCGGATTTCACATCGCCTTCGGGCACCATCGAATAACGCAGTCGCGCCGGTCGCTCGCAGTCGGCCGCATGGCCCGGCACGGCCGCGGCCAGCAGGACCAGGAGGGCAGCGCTCGACTGCCGCCAGCGCAAATTAACTCGCATAAACGGTCGGATTGCGCAGCAATGCCGTGATCTCGGCGGCGGCGGCGGGGCGGTGGAAATAATAGCCTTGCAGCTCGTCGCAGCCGGCGGTTTTCAGGTGCACGACCTGGTCGCGCGTTTCGACGCCTTCGGCGACGACTTTCAGGCCGAGGTTGTGCGACAGCGAAATCGTCGAGGACACGATCACGGCATCGCTGTTGTCGTTGCGGATGTCGCGGATGAACGAGCGGTCGATCTTGACGGTGCTGATCGGCAGGCGCTTGAGGTGGCTCAGGCCGGAGAAGCCGGTGCCGTAGTCGTCCAGCGAGATCCGGATGCCCAGCGCATGCAGCGCGGCCAGCACCTGCTCGGCCAGTTCGGGCTGCTCGATGAAGCAGCTTTCGGTGACTTCGATTTCGATCAGGCTGGCAGACACCGCGTACTTCTCCAGGCAGCCGGTGATCACGCCGGGCAAGGTGTCGTCGCGCAACTGGCGGGCCGAAATATTGATCGCCACCGGCAGCACGGTCAGTCCCTGTTGCAGCCAGTCGGCAACCTGCGCGCAGGCCATGTCGATGACATGGTTGCCCAGCGTAACGATGTAGTCGTGCTGTTCGGCCAGGTCGATGAATTCGCCGGGGAAGATCAGGCCATGTTCGGGATGCTGCCAGCGCACCAGCGCTTCCAGGCCGACCGGACGGAAGTCGAGGCAGGCGACGCGTTGCTGGTAATGCAGGCGGAACTCGCCGTCGCGAATGGCGCGCCGGAAGCGGGCCACCAGTTCGGCACTGCGCGCCGAGGTGGCATTGAGCGAGGCTTCATAGAACCGGTAGCAGCCGCGCCCGCTTTGCTTGGCCAGATACATGGCGCGGTCGGCCCGCGAGAGCAGCGTATCGATTTCTTCGCCATCGCCCGGATACAGCGCAATGCCGATGCTGGGCGTGACGTCCAGATCATGGCCATCGAGGTCGAGGTAGGTGGCCGACAGCGACGCGACCAGCTTGTTGGCAACGGTGGCGACAGCGTCGTCGCTATCGAGCCCCGAGACCAGCACGGCGAATTCATCACCGCCCAGACGGGCCGCCAGATCATAGCCGCGCAGCGAGTGGCGCAAGCGGCTGGCGACCTGTTGCAGCAGCAGGTCGCCGACCCCATGGCCATGGGTATCGTTGATGGCCTTGAACTTGTCGAGATCAAGGAAGAACACCGCCGTCAATTTGCGGCTGCGACGGGCACGCACCAGTTCGATTTCCGCCAGTTCATAGAACTTCATGCGGTTGGGTATGCCGGTCAGAAAGTCCAGCGAGGCAAGCTGGAAGGCGCGGGTTTTTTCGGTTTCGAGCTGTTGAATCAGGGTCTGGTTGCGCGATTCCGAGTCGGTCAAACCGAGGTTGAGGCGACGCTGGCGCTGCGCCAGTACCATCAGGCCGGCAGTCGCCAGCAGGATCAGTAGCGACAACAGCGTGGCGCGTATCCGGTAGGTACGATGGCGTAACTGCAGTTCTTCAAGGACCGCGCTGCGGTCGCGGGTCACCGTGACGACCAGCGGAAAATGATCGAGCCGGCGGTACACGCCGATGCTGGCACCACTGTCGCCCGGACGTGCCATGTCGATGGCACCGGCCGGTTCGGTGCGACTGGTGAAACGGGCGTAGCCGGCGCGTTCCAGGTTGCGACCCGCAGAGAGCGTGCCTTCGTACAGTTCGACCAGCTGGATGCCGCGGGTATCGATGACTTCGATGCGACTGCGGGTACCGAAACTGGCTTCCTTGTAGAGCGCCAGTACATAGCCCAGATCGATGTAGCCGGCGAACACGCCGATGCGGCGCTGTCCGGACAGCAGCGGCGCGGCCACCGGAATGCGCCACGCCGCATGCGGATCATCGGCACCGGTATGGCCGATGACGATGGGCGGTGGGGCTTCGGCAAACAGGGTGGTGCGGGCGAACAGTTGCAGTTCCGGTTCGACTGCGCGGCGCGATGACGAGTAGGCCAGTTTGCCGTCGGCACCGAAAATGGCCATGCGCAGGAATGCGGTGTCGCCGATCGACAAGGCGTTGAAGGAAGCGGGATGTTCACCCGGCTGTTCGAGGTAGGCGGTACTCAGGCGCGCATAGATGGCGGTGCGGCCGAATACTTCGTCGAGGTTGGCCGCGACAATGGAGGCCACATTGCGGCTGGAGCTGACCGATTTGTCGAGGGCTTCGAGGCGTTCACCGGCGATGCGCGAACTGGTCAGGAACCAGATGACCGCAAGAAGCAGCAAGGCCATCAGGGCGATGCCCGCGACCAGGCCCTTGCCATTGCGCAGATAAGCCTCCGTCGACGATGTATGTTGCGGTGTAACCGAATCCAAAAGAGTGACCTGTTTGTCAGACAATTAACGCGCCTGATAGTAACCGCCAAATGTGACACCCGGAATAAAAAAATCCATTCAGGAAATTTATTCTTCCTCTTGATCAGGTAATTTTAGCCTGCCGGTATGAAAGTCATACTCATAGACTTCGCCGTAGCGGCCCCATTCGACGGCGACTTCAAGCACCCGTTTGGCTTCGTCGGCTTTCAGGAATTCTTCCAGCAGTTCGATGAACGGACCTTCCGGCGAACTGCCGCTCGGTTCGCGTTCGAGCTGGTGGCGGATGCGTGCTGCCAGCGGTACGTGCATCAGCACCTGCTGGCCGAACAGTTCCTGGCGCAGCGTCTGGTCGGCATCGGCATAGCGCTGGCCCAGCGGGGTCAGCGTGATGTCGCCCTTGTCGACATGCGCCAGTCCGAGCAGGCCCAGCGCTTCGTAGGTATGGAACAGTTCATCGTCGGCCAGTTCGGTTTCTTCGGCCAGTTGCGGCAGGTCGGCACGGCCGTTGAAGGGCGCACCGGCGAGCAGGTCGAGCACGCCTTCGATGTGGCTGACGTCGGTTTCCGGCAAACGGTAGCCGAGGTGCATGGCGGTGGTTTCGCCCAGCACGGTGCCTTGCGCCGGACGCATCGTCATCAGTCCGTAGACTTCATCGATCAGCCCGCGCACTTCGACGGAATCGGCGCTGCGCGGACGCGGCAGGTCGATGTGGATTTCGCTGCGGATGCGGCCCGGATCGCTTGACAGGATGATGATGCGGTCGGCCATCATCACGGCTTCTTCGATGTTGTGCGAGACGATCAAGATGCCTTTGGTCAGGATGCGGTCGCTGTCCCACAGGTCGAGGATGTCATTGCGCAGCGTTTCGCCGGTGAGTACATCAAGCGCCGAAAAAGCCTCGTCCATCAGCAGCACATCGGGATTGGTGACCAGCGCGCGGGCGATGCCGACGCGCTGGCGCATGCCGCCCGACAGCTCGCGCGGCAGCGCGCCGCCAAAGCCGGCCAGGCCCATCAGTTCGAGCATCGCGTCGGCGCGTTTTTCGCGTTCGGCCGGTGCGACGCCTTGTGCTTCCAGACCGAGTTCGACGTTCTGCTGGACCGTCAGCCACGGGAATAGTGCGAACGACTGGAACACCATCGCCACGCCGGTGGCCGGTCCGACGATGGGCTGGCCGCGATAGATGGCGGTGCCGGCGTCGGCCGGAATCAGACCGGCGATGATGCGCAGCAGGGTTGATTTGCCGGAGCCGGATTTGCCGAGCAGGGCGACGATCTCGCCTTCGGCCAGCGCAAAATCGACACCATCAAGGATCAGTCGCGGCGCGCCGTCGGCACTGCGAAAGGACTTGGCGACGCCGGCCAGTTCCATCAGGCCGGGTTTGTTCGGGGAGTTTTTGTTCATGCTCATTTCTCTATCGGCTGCGGTCTTCGGCGAGCGAGTACAACTTGCGCCAGAAGAACCGGTTCAACAACATCACGAAAACACACATCACGCCGATGCCCAGCGCGATCCGGTGGAAGTCGCCCGCGTCAGTCATCTGTTTGATGTAGCTGCCCAATCCATCAGCGATCAGCGTGGTCTTGCCCCAGGTGACGTACTCGGCCACGATGCTGGCGTTCCATGAACCGCCGCTGGCGGTGATCGC
>AEPR01000640.1 GCA_000195205.2 Oxalobacteraceae bacterium IMCC9480
TGTTCGCCATGCTGTTGCAGCACTTGCTGGGATTGTTCGACGCGTTCGCCCTGCTCTTCGAGCAGCAACTCGGCTTCGGCCTGCTCTTCGGCAAACTGGCTTTGCTGGCGCTGCCAGTGATCGCGCTGGGTGGTCAGCGTATCGAGCTGCGCTTGCAGGCGGCTGCGCGATTCGATGACGAACTTGATCTGGGCTTCGAGGCTGCCGATTTCGGTATTGGTCTGGTACAGCGCGCCCTGCGCCTGATGCAGGCGGTCACCGGCTCCAAAATGCGCCTGCCGCATGTGCTCGAGTTCCAGCTCGACATGGCGCAGCTTGGCGGTTTCCTGCTCGAGTGCGGTCTGGGCTTTTTCGATCTCCATGAAAAACTTGTGCTGCTCGGTCTTCGCTTCGTTCTTGCGCACCAGCCAGAGCAGTTTTTGCTTTTCTTCCTGATCGGCCTGCATGTCGCGAAAACGCGTGGCGACAGCGGCTTGTGCGTCAAGCTTTTCGAGGTTGGTATTGAGTTCGCGCAGGATGTCTTCGACCCGCAGCAGATTTTCGCGCGTGTCGTGCAGCCGGTTTTCGGTTTCGCGGCGGCGCTCCTTGTACTTCGAGACGCCGGCGGCTTCTTCCAGAAAGATGCGCAACTCTTCAGGCCGCGCTTCGATGATGCGCGAAATCATGCCCTGCCCGATGATCGCGTAGGCGCGTGGTCCGAGGCCGGTGCCAAGGAAAATATCCTGGATATCGCGCCGCCGGACGGCCTGGTTGTTGATGTAATAGGTCGAGGTGCCGTCGCGGGTCAGCGTGCGCTTGACGGCGATTTCGGCGTACTGGCCCCATTGCCCGGCGGCCTTGCCATCCGAGTTATCGAACAGCAGTTCGACCGAGGCACGCCCGGCCGGCTTGCGGTGCGTGGTGCCATTGAAAATCACGTCCTGCATCGATTCGCCACGCAACTCCGAGGCTTTCGATTCTCCGAGTACCCAGCGCACTGCATCGATGATGTTGGATTTGCCGCAGCCATTCGGTCCGACCACCCCGACCAGCTGACCCGGCACCTGGAAATTGGTCGGGTCAACAAACGATTTGAAGCCGGAGAGTTTAATGGAGGATAAGCGCACGAAGTCAGCAGTCAGTAGACGATCAGTAGAGGAAGCGGGCAGCGCAGCGGCACCGCAAAAATGGGCACCATCATAACATCGGCGCTTCGCCGTCCTGCCGGCTTTAGCCATGCCAAACAACAACGGTGCAACAGTGTCGCGACGTTATAATGGCCCCCTTTGCTATCCATTTGCAGCCTCGTCAACCTTCCGCTAGCGCCCGTGAATCCACATCTGAACCAGCTGCAACCCTATCCATTCGAAAAGCTCCGCCAGCTATTTGCGGACGCGACCCCGAATCCGGCCTTTGCCCCTATCAGTCTGGGTATCGGCGAACCGAAACACCCGACTCCCGCCTTCATCAAGCAAGCCATGGCCGACCATCTGGGCGGACTGGCCAGTTATCCGACCACCGCCGGTAGCGACGCGTTGCGCGGCACCATCGCGGCCTGGCTGGAACGGCGCTATGGATTGGCGAAGCTCGACGCCGGCACGCAAGTGCTGCCGGTCAATGGCTCGCGCGAAGCCTTGTTTGCGCTGGCGCAAACGGTGATCGATCCGACCAGCGATGCGCTGGTGCTCTGTCCGAACCCGTTCTATCAAATCTACGAAGGCGCGACCTACCTCGCCGGTGCCACGCCCTACTTCGTCAATGCCGATCCGGCGCGCAATTTTGCGCCGGACTACGACACCGTACCGGCTGATGTCTGGTCGCGCGTGCGCTTGCTGTACTTGTGCACGCCGGGCAATCCGACCGGGTCCGTGATGACGCTGGCGGACTGGAAACTGCTGTTCGATCTGTCGGACAAATACGGTTTCGTGATCGCGGCCGACGAGTGCTACTCCGAGATCTATTTCAAGCCGGAAGCGCCGCTCGGTTCCTTGCAGGCAGCCAGCCTGCTCGGTCGTGCCGATTACCGCAATCTGATCGCGTTTTCCAGCCTGTCGAAGCGCTCGAATGTGCCGGGCATGCGCTCCGGCTTTGTCGCCGGCGATGCCGCGATCCTGAAACAATTCCTGCTGTACCGGACCTATCAGGGCGGCGCGATGAGCCCGACGGTGCAAGCCGCGTCGATCGCTGCCTGGAATGACGAACAGCATGTGGTCGAGAACCGCGCCAAATATCTCGACAAGTTTTCGCGGGTCACGCCGATGCTGCAAGAAGTGCTGGACGTCGAACTTCCCGACGCCGGCTTTTACTTGTGGGCGGGCGTGGATCGCTATGCCGGCATCAGCGATGTCGACTTCGCCCGGCGTTTGTATGCCGAATATAATGTGACCGTTTTGCCCGGCAGCTACCTCGGCCGCGAAGCCCACGGCAGCAATCCGGGTCGCAACCGCATCCGCATGGCGCTGGTCGCCGAAGCCGATGAATGCCTGGAAGCAGCCGCGCGTATCGTTGCTTTTACCCGCACGCTTTGACCGGCCTTCCCCCTTTTGATTTTTATACTTAAAGACTGACCAAGACCATGACCCAAGCACTCCAGAACATCATCGACCAGGCATGGGAAGACCGCGCCAGCCTGTCACCACAAGCCGCTCCTGCCGCCATCCGCGAAGCCGTTGCCCATGTCCTCGAACAACTCAATGACGGCTCGCTGCGCGTAGCGCAAAAAGACAGCGGTAGCTGGGTCGTCAACCAGTGGGTCAAGAAAGCCGTGCTGCTGTCGTTCCGCCTCGAAGACAACATCGTGATGCCATCCGGCGATCACATGCAGTTCTACGACAAGGTGCCGACCAAGTTCGCCAATTACACCGCCGAAGATTTTGCCAAAGGCGGTTTCCGCGTGGTGCCGCCGGCGGTTGCCCGTCGCGGCAGCTTCATCGGCAGGAACGTGATCATGATGCCGTCGTTCGTCAACATCGGTGCCTACGTCGATGAAGGCACGATGGTCGATGCCTGGGCCACCGTCGGTTCGTGCGCGCAGATCGGCAAGAACGTCCACCTGTCCGGCGGCGTCGGTATCGGCGGCGTGCTCGAGCCGATGCAAGCTAACCCGACCATCATCGAAGACAACTGCTTCATCGGTGCCCGTTCGGAAATCGTCGAAGGTGTCATCGTCGAAGAAAACTCGGTCATTTCGATGGGCGTGTACATCGGCCAGTCGACCAAGATTTATGACCGTGCTACCGGCGAAGTGACGTACGGCCGGATTCCTTCCGGCTCCGTCGTCGTCGCCGGCAACCTGCCATCGGCCGATGGCAAATACAGCCTGTATTGCGCCGTCATCGTCAAGCGGGTCGATGCGAAGACGCGTGCCAAGACAGGGATTAACGAGCTGTTGCGCGACTAATTTTTTTCGGGAGACCAGCATGGCGATGGATCGACTGTTTGCACTGATGAAGGAAAAAGGCGCGTCGGACATGTTCTTGTCCGTCAACTCTGCGATCCATCTGAAGATCGACGGCACGCTGGTGCCGATCAATCAGCAAAAGATGGATCAAACCACCATCATGAGTTTGCTCGGAGAAGTCGTTCCCGCCAATCGCCTGCAGGAACTCGAGCGCGATAACGAACTCAACATCGGCATTCCGGTATCCGGTGTCGGCAGCTTTCGTTTGTCAGCGTTTCGTCAGCGCAGCAGTGTTTCGGCAGTGCTGCGCTATATCCCGTACAACATTCCGGAGCTTTCGACGCTCAATGTGCCGCCGCTGCTCAACGAGCTGATCATGGCCAGGCGCGGTTTGCTGCTCATTGTCGGGGCAACCGGGTCGGGCAAATCAACCACGATCGCGTCGATGCTGGATCATCGCAACGCAAACACCTCAGGACATATCCTGACACTGGAAGAACCGATCGAGTTTTTGTTCAGGAACAAGCGCTCCATCGTCAACCAGCGCGAAATCGGCGTTGACTCTGACACGCTGGCGGTTGCCCTGAAAAATGCGCTGCGCCAGGCCCCCGACTGCATCCTGATCGGCGAAATCCGTGACCGCGACACCATGGCAGCAGCGATGGCGTATGCGCAATCCGGACACCTGGTTGTCTCCACGCTGCATGCCAGTAACAGCTACCGCGCCCTCAATCGCATCATCGGTTTTTTTCCGATCGAGAATCGGCCGGCGTTGTTGCAGGACCTGGCGTCTACCGTCACGGGAATTATTTCCCAGCGACTGGTGCCCGCCATCGATGGCGGACGCATCCCTGCTGTCGAGGTCTTGCTCAACACGCGCCATGTGGCCGACCTGATCGAAGAAGGCGAAATCGGCCAGATCCGCGAGGCCATCGAAAAAAGCCTGTCACCGGGATCGCAAACCTTCGAGCAAGCACTGTTGCAATTGATTCGCGACGGCAAGGTCACGCAGGACGCCGCCATGGCTAACGCCGATTCGGCCAGCAACCTGTTCTGGATGATCAACAACACGGTCAATGGGAAGCCCGCCACTGCCGCGCCGGATAGTGCGGTTCCGGACGGCCCGACCTTTACCGAATTCACACTCGATACATGACGACACGGCTCTACGGCATTCCGAATTGCGACACGGTCAAAAAAGCCCGCACCTGGCTCACTGGCCGGCGGCACGAGGTGGTTTTCCACGACTTCAAGAAAGCCGGTCTTGACCGCGCGACCATCGAGGGCTGGTTGCAACGCGTCGACTGGCAAGTGCTGGTCAACCGCAAGGGCACGACCTGGCGCGCGCTCGACGAGGCGCGCAAGGAAAGCATCATCGATGCCGAGCATGCCATCATGCTGATGCTGGAAAATCCCTCTATCATCAAGCGCCCCGTGCTGGTCACGGAGACGCAGACCGTCGTTGGCTTTTCCGACGACACCTATCAACAGATTTTCAAGAAATGATTCCATGAGCAAAACGCTGGCGCTGACAGAAAAACTGATCGCGCTCTCTTCCGTGACTCCCGAAGACAACGGTTGCCAACAACATCTGATCGCCTTGCTGGCACCACTGGGCTTCCATTGCGAAGCCATTCAGTCCGGCAATGTCACCAACCTGTGGGCGCGCAAAGGCACCGCACAGCCACTGCTGGTGTTTGCCGGCCACACCGACGTCGTGCCGACCGGCCCGCTCGACCAGTGGACCTCGCCGCCGTTCGTGCCGACCCATCGCGATGGCAAGCTGTACGGACGCGGTTCGGCTGACATGAAGACCTCGATCGCCGCGATGGTGATCGCAGTCGAGGAATTCACTGCCAGCCACCCCGATCACAAGGGATCGATCGGTTTCCTGATCACCAGCGATGAAGAAGGCCCGGCCACCGACGGCACCATCGTGGTCTGCAATCTGCTGAAGGAACGTGGCGAGCAGCTCGATTACTGCATCGTCGGCGAACCGACCGCGACCGAGCAACTCGGCGACACGATCAAGAATGGCCGGCGCGGTTCGATGTCCGGCCGACTGGTCGTGCGCGGCATCCAGGGCCACATCGCCTATCCGCAACTGGCGCGCAACCCGATCCATCAGGCCGCACCGGCAATCGCCGAACTGGTCGCCGAAAAATGGGACGAGGCCAACGAGTATTACCTGCCGACGTCGTGGCAGGTCTCGAACATCCATGCCGGCGCCGGTGTCTCGAATGTGATTCCGGGCGAGCTGGTGATCGACTTCAATTTCCGTTTTTCGACCGCCAGCACGGTCGAGGGATTGCAGCAGCGCGTGCAGGAAATCCTGTCGCGCCACGGTCTCGAATACAGCCTGAAATGGACCGTCGGCGGCCTGCCGTTCCTGACTCCGCGCGGTGAACTCAGCGATGCCATCAGCGCCGCGATCAAGTCCGAGACCGGACTCGAGACCGAACTATCGACCACCGGTGGCACCTCGGATGGCCGCTTCATCGCGCAGATCTGCCCGCAAGTCATCGAGGTCGGTCCGCCCAATGGCAGCATCCACAAGATCGACGAGCACGTCGAAGTGCGCTATATCGATCCGCTGAAGAACATCTATCGCAAGACGCTGGAAAATCTGCTGACCTGATCGTACCGGTCGTGCTCTCTTGAGCGCGACCTCCTCTTCCTTTTTTTACCGACGACTTCCCATGACTACTCATTTTTCGACCATCCGTGACATGCTGCGCTACGCAGTCACCCGCTTCAACGAAGCCAAGCTGTTCTTCGGCCACGGCAGCAGCAACGCCCTCGACGAAGCGGCCTATCTGATTCTGCATACGCTGCATCTGCCGCTCGACAAGCTCGATCCCTTCCTCGATGCACGCCTGCTGCCCGATGAAATCAATGCCTTGCTCGAGGTGATCCGCCGCCGTGCCGTCGAACGGCAACCGGCTGCCTACATCACGCAGCAGGCCTGGCTGGGCGACTACCATTTTTATGTCGACGAACGCGTGCTGGTGCCGCGCTCGTTCATCGCGGAGCTGATCCCTGACCAATTTTCGCCGTGGGTCAGCGATGCCGAAAGCGTGCTCAACATCCTGGAGCTGTGTACCGGTTCCGGCTGCCTGGCGATCATGCTGGCCGATGCTTTCCCGAATGCTCATGTCGATGCGATCGACATCTCGGCCGATGCGCTGGCCGTGGCCCGCCGCAATGTCGACGACTACGAACTGCAGGACCGCATTACGCTGATCGAATCGAACCTGTACGCCGCCGTGCCCGACAAGAAATACGACCTGATCATCTCCAACCCGCCGTATGTCAACAGTGCCTCGATGGACAAGCTGCCGAAGGAATACCAGATCGAGCCGCGTATTGCGCTGGCCGGCGGCACCGATGGTATGGACCTGGTACGCAACATCGTGGCCGGCGCACGCGAACGCCTGACCCGTGGCGGCTTGCTGGTGGTCGAAATCGGCAACGAACGCGCGCACGCCGAACTGGCTTTCCCGACCCTGGAACTGACCTGGATGACCACCAGCGCCGGCGACGACATGGTGTTTCTGGCCACCGCCGACAAGCTTTGATGCTGGCGGCGAACCGCATCGCGTATACTGCGCGTTCGCCGAACTGACTTTCCTTCCCCCCGACACCAAGAAAGGGGAGCGCCACCGCGCTCCCGCAAGTGCATTAACCATGATTCGTTTCCAGCAAGTTTCCATGATGCGCGGCATCAAGCCGTTGCTCGACAATGTCGACCTCACCCTCAATCCCGGCGACAAGATCGGCCTGATCGGTGCCAACGGCGCCGGCAAGTCCAGCCTGTTCGGCCTGTTGCGCGGCGAGCTACATGCCGACCTCGGCAGCATCGACTTCCCGACCAAGTGGCGCATGGCCTACGTGGCACAGGAAACACCGGCGCTGGACCGCGCCGCGCTGGATTACGCGATCGATGGCGACATCACCTTGCGCCGGCTGGAAGACGAGCTGGCCTTCCTCGAAAGCGAACCCGAAAGCTCGGCCAATGGCTTGCTGATCGGTGACCTGTACAGCGCACTGGCCGACGCCGATGCCTACACCGTGCGTTCGCGCGGCGAGCAATTGCTCACTGGCCTCGGCTTCTCAATGGCGCAGATGAACCAGCCGGTCGCGAGTTTTTCCGGCGGCTGGCGTATGCGGCTGAACCTGGCGCAAGCGCTGATGTGTCCATCCGACTTGCTGCTGCTCGATGAGCCGACCAACCATCTG
>AEPR01000639.1 GCA_000195205.2 Oxalobacteraceae bacterium IMCC9480
TGTGTATGTGCTGAAATGTTGTGCAGCGAGGGTCATCGACCCCGCCCTTACCGGAGAAAAACTATAAGTCGGATCGAATGAAAGCGCAACGTCTTGATCAGGCCGGCAGGCGCAACATCAATCCGGGATAGACCTGTGCGGGGTCGGACAGCATCGGCTGGTTGGCCTCGAAAATGCGCCGGTATTGACTGGCATCGCCGTATACGCTGACCGCAATCGAGGACAAGGTATCGCCTGCCCGGACCGTGTAAAGCCGGGAGTGCATCGATGGCGGCACATCGAGCAGGTCGACCACCAGACAAACACCTTGCACGTTGCCGCAGCTGAGGATTATTTTTTCGCGCAGGGTCTGGTCGGCGACCGGACCGGCCAGGGTCACGGTCGCGGTCCCCGAGTCGAAGGCGATAACCAGATCGGCTGACGCTAGCTGCCGGCGTTGCAGCAGATCGACCAGCGCCTGCTCCATCTCCCGCTCCAGCCTGTGAATGTCGTCAGGAGTCGAGGCCGCAGCGCTGGTCCAGTCCACCAGCTGGTCGCCGGCATCATTGCGAAATGAAATCACGCGCATGGAAGGCTCCGTCACGCAGCAATCGTCAGCGTTAAAGGCTAGCCGACTCGCTCCTGCGGAATCTGATCCCGAACAAGAACCAGCAGACTTTATTTACGATCAACCGGGTCGGTGCTGGTATCGACAATGCTGACCGGCTTGCCCTTGAGCAGCCGCCAGAAATACACCACGTACCCCGACAAGCCGTAGGACACGAACAGACCGAACAGCCATTTCGGCGGATCGCTAGACACCGCGACCATACCGAGCATGATCAGGAACGCGACGATGAACGGCACCGACTTGCGGAAATGGATGTCCTTGAAACTGTAGAACGGCACGTTGCTGACCATCGTCAAACCGCCATACAAGGTGATGGCCCAGGCGAACCAGGACAGGTCGGGACCAGCGAAACCGAGGTCATCCATGAGCCAGACAAAACCGGCCACCATGGCCGCCGCTGCCGGGCTGGGCAAGCCCTGAAAGTAGCGCTTGTCGACTACCGCAATATTGGTATTGAAGCGGGCCAGACGCAGCGCACCGCCTGCGCAATAGACGAATGCCGCCAGCCAGCCGAGCTTGCCCATGCCGCGCAATGACCATTCGTAGACCACCAGCGCCGGCGCCGCACCGAAGGACACCATGTCGGACAGGCTGTCGTACTGCGCGCCGAATTCGCTCTGGGTATTAGTCATGCGCGCGACGCGACCGTCGATGCTGTCGAGGATCATCGCGGCGAAGATCGCAATCGCGGCGTTCTCGAAGTTCTGGTTCATCGCCATCACGATGGCGTAGAAGCCGCAGAACAACGCAGCGGTCGTGAAGGCATTGGGGAGCAGGTAGACACCGCGCCGGCGCAACGACTGGCGCACGTGGGCTGCATCGACCTGCTGTTGCGGGGTGGACGTTGGACGCTTGAAGCGCAGCATTTTGGCCAGCGATGAGCCACCCCGCTTGGGTTTGCGACGATTGAAAGATGCCATGCGAATTCCGTTTCGATTTACAGCAGCGTAAAGAGTGGCCAGGCACGGCTCCACTTGGGGAACCGCGCCTGCCGCTGCGCCGCTATTTTAGTCGAAGCATCCTTACTTGAACCGGATCTTGCCGATCAGTTGCATGTGCAGCGTCGTTTCGCCCGGCTCGAAACTGGGCTCGGCGACCGCCACGTCGGCGGCCATGCCGCGCATCGCCTTCATCGCCATCGGTGCATTTTCCATTGACGTCATCGCACCGGCCCCGTCGAAATCCATACTCTCGATGACCGCATCGGCAGGATTGCGGCCCATTGCCCGCGCCACTGAGGCGATGCGTTCGGTGAGGTTTCGGGTTGCTGCGACGATGCGCTCGTCATCGAGCTGGCGCGTCGCCTTGTCACTCAGCGAAAACACCAGCCCGTTGAGCGCCAGCACGCCTTGTGCGGCTGCGACTGTCTTTGGCAAAGTAGCGAGGTTGGTCGTCAGGACATCGAGGGTCTGGCCGACCCGCCAGCCGATGGGCTGGCGCGACTTCGCCGAGGCTTTCTGCGGCTCATCGGCATAGATCGCGTAGGTGTAATAGCCGCGTGTCGTCAGGACGGCCTGCGGATCGGCGCGTTTGACGATCGCGGTACCCTGCGTCATTTTGAGGTTCACGCGGGAGGCAGCGACGGTCTTGTCCTTGTCCTGCTCTTCGATCGTTAGCGTGGCCAGTGCCTGGTCGTTGGCACGCTTGACATCGCCTTGTGCCGGCAACAGCACCAGCGTGCCTGCCGACGGCAGGACGGCCTGGGCCTGCACACTCATGGCCATGGCCGACAGGGCCAGGCCCAACATTGCTTTACGCAGTTGCGACATTGTCATTCTCCAGAAATCAGGTAAGGACAAAACTATACGCCCGCAGTTTCATACGCCACTGCAGCGGGACGCCTGCTTACAAATGAACCGGCGCAGCACGAAAAAAAACCGTGCTGGGCACGGTTTCCGTTGGTCGCTAACAGGCGATTACTCTTCCAGAAGGCTGCGCAGCATCCATGCATTTTTTTCGTGGATCTGCATGCGCTGGGTCAGCAAGTCGCAGGTTGGCTGGTCGTTGGCTTTCTCGGCGATCGGGAAGACGGCGCGTGCGGTACGTGCCACGGCTTCCTGGCCTTCGACCAGTTCACGGATCATCTCTTGCGCTTTTGGCAGGCCGACGCTGGACTTGATGACGGTCAGGGCAGCAAACTGCTCATAGGTGCCCGGTGCCGGCTCGCCCATCGAACGGATACGCTCGGCCACCAGATCCACTGCGGCCCACTGTTCGGTGTACATGCCCATGAACATCAGGTGCAGGGTCTGGAACATCGGTCCGGTGACGTTCCAGTGAAAATTATGTGTCTTCAGATACAGCGTGTAGGTATCGGCCAGCAGATGGGACAAGCCATCGACAATCTTGGCGCGATCCTTGTCATTGATGCCGAAGTCGAGTGTGGGTACGGTTACTTTTTTTGCGCTCATTGATTAACTCCTGAATGGGGAAAAGAGGGATTCATGACGATGCGCAACATGCCGCGACAACGTCAAACTAACCCGATAGTACCCCGCCCTATCAAAGCCCGTCTGCGCGCCGGCTCACACAGCGGACAGACAAAAAAAACCGCGCCGTAGCGCGGTTCGGGATCAGCAGGTGTGGATCAGTTCTTCGATTGATCGACCAACTTGTTCTTGGCAATCCACGGCATCATCGCGCGCAGCTTGGCACCGACTTCTTCGATCTGGTGCTCGGAGGTCAGGCGACGACGCGAGATCAGGGTTGGTGCGCCAGCCTTGTTTTCAAGGATGAAGCTCTTGGCGTATTCACCGGTCTGGATGTCCTTCAAACACTGACGCATCGCGTTCTTGGTGTCTTCGGTAACGATCTTCGGACCCGTGACATATTCACCGTATTCGGCGTTGTTGGAGATCGAGTAATTCATGTTGGCGATACCGCCTTCATAGATCAGGTCGACGATCAGTTTCAGTTCATGCAGGCATTCGAAGTACGCCATTTCCGGCGCGTAGCCGGCTTCTGTCAGGGTCTCGAAACCGGCCTTGATCAGCTCGACTGCACCACCGCACAGGACGGCTTGCTCGCCGAACAGGTCGGTCTCGGTCTCTTCGCGGAAGTTGGTTTCGATGATGCCGGCGCGACCACCGCCATTGGCCATCGCGTACGACAGGGCGATGTCACGGGCGATACCCGATTGATCCTGGTACACGGCGATCAGGTGAGGCACGCCGCCGCCCTGAGCGTAGGTCGAACGCACTGTGTGACCTGGTGCTTTCGGCGCGATCATGATGACGTCGAGGTCGGCGCGTGGCACGACTTGACCGTAGTGCACATTGAAGCCGTGTGCAAACGCCAGCACGGCGCCTTGCTTGGCGTGCGGCGCAACGTTTTCGTTGTAGACCTGGGCGATGTTCTCGTCCGGCAGCAGGATCATGATGATGTCGGCAGCTTTGACTGCATCGTTGACTTCAGCGACTTTCAGGCCGGCGTTGACAACCTTGTCCCACGACGCGCCACCCTTGCGCAAACCGACCGTCACGGTGATGCCGGAGTCGTTCAGGTTTTGTGCATGGGCATGGCCTTGCGAACCGTAGCCGATGATGGCAACGTTTTTGCCTTTGAGCAGGGACAGATCGCAATCTTTATCGTAAAAAACGTTCATGGTATTTCCTTGAATTATTTGTTGGTATGGAATTGTGTGGAACAGGACTGCTTACACTTTGAGGATGCGCTCGCCACGGCCGATACCGGAACCGCCGGTGCGTACCGTCTCGAGTATCGAGGCATGATCGATCGACTCAATGAACGCGTCGAGCTTGATCTTGTTGCCGGTCAGCTCGATCGTGTAGGTTTTTTCGGTCACGTCAATGATGCGACCACGGAAGATATCGGCGGTACGCTTCATTTCTTCGCGCTCCTTACCCACTGCCCTGACCTTGATGAGCATCAGTTCGCGTTCGATGTGCGCGCCTTCGGTCAGGTCGACCACTTTCACGACTTCGATCAGGCGGTTCAGATGTTTGGTGATCTGTTCGATCACGTCATCCGAGCCATTGGTGACGATGGTCATCCGCGACAGCGTGGCGTCTTCGGTCGGTGCGACCGTCAGTGTTTCGATGTTGTAGCCACGTGCCGAGAACAGACCGACGACGCGGGACAATGCACCGGCTTCATTCTCCAGAAGTACGGAAACTATGTGGCGCATGATTACAAATCCTCCGATCCAAGCAGCATTTCAGTGAGGCCTTTTCCGGCTTTCACCATCGGCCAGACATTTTCGGTTTGATCCGTAATGAAGTTCATGAACACCAGCCGGTCCTTCATCGCAAACGCTTCCTTGAGCGCGCCATCGATATCCTTGGGATCTTCGATCTTCATACCGACATGGCCATACGATTCGGCCAGCATCGTGAAGTCCGGCAGCGAATCCATGTACGACTCGGAATAGCGGCCGTTGTAATCGATCTTCTGCCACTGTTGCACCATACCGAGCACGCGGTTGTTAAGCAGGATGATCTTCGGCGTCAGGTGGTATTGCTTGCAGGTGGCGAGTTCCTGGATACACATCTGGATCGAGGCTTCGCCGGTGATGCAGGCTACCGTCGCATCGGGATTGGCCATCTGCACGCCCATCGCATACGGCAAGCCGACACCCATCGTGCCGAGACCGCCGGAGTTAATCCAGCGACGCGGCTTGTCGAAACCGTAGTACTGCGCCGCCCACATCTGATGCTGGCCGACGTCAGAGGTGACGAACGCATCGCCCTTGGTGATTTCCCATACTTTCTGGACCACCGATTGCGGCTTGATGACGATATCCGAATTAGTGAACTTCAGGCATTCCTTGCCGCGCCAAACATTGATCTGTTTCCACCAGCTGGCCAATGCAACTTGACTTGGCTTTTGTGCTGCGGCATCGGCGGCATCGAGTTGCGCCAGCATTTCCTGGAGTACTTCGCGCACGTTGCCGACGATAGGAATATCGACCTTGACACGCTTGGAAATCGACGATGGATCGATGTCGATATGAATGATCTTGCGTGGTACCGATGAAAAGTGTTTTGGATTGCCGATCACACGGTCATCGAAACGCGCACCGATGGCGATGAGCACATCGCAGTGCTGCATAGCCATGTTGGCTTCGTACGTGCCGTGCATGCCAGGCATACCGACGAAATTTTCGCTGGTCGAGCGGTACGCGCCCAAGCCCATCAACGTATTGGTGCAAGGGTAGCCGAGCTTGTCGACCAGCTTGTTCAATTCGGGTGAGGCATTGGCGAGGATAACGCCACCGCCGGTGTAGATCATCGGACGTTCGGCATTGAGCAGCAGCTGGACCGCCTTGCGGATTTGCCCCGAATGGCCTTTGTCGACCGGCTTGTACGAGCGCATCTCGATTTCCTTCGGATAGTCATACACGCACTTGTGCATGCTGATGTCCTTCGGAATATCGACCAGTACCGGACCCGGACGGCCGGTCGTGGCAATGAAAAACGCTTTTTTCATTGTCAATGCCAGGTCCTTGACGTCCTTGACCAGGAAGTTGTGCTTGACGCAAGGCCGGGTGATCCCGACCGTATCGCATTCCTGGAAAGCATCCTGACCGATTGCGTGGGACGGTACCTGGCCGGAAATGATCACCATCGGAATCGAATCCATGTAGGCGGTGGCCAGGCCGGTGACGGCATTGGTCACGCCAGGGCCGGAGGTAACCAGCGCCACGCCGACTTTATTGGAACTGCGGGAATAGGCATCAGCTGCGTGGATCGCAGCTTGCTCGTGCCGGACCAGGATGTGTTGAAACTTTTCCTGGTTGTAGATGGCGTCATAGATGTACAGCACTGCGCCGCCCGGATAGCCGAACACGTGTTCGACACCTTCTTCAGCGAGACAGCGCACGACGATTTCGGCACCGGTCATTTCCTTGCCGGTGTCATTCGATGTGTCGGTATTGATTTT
>AEPR01000638.1 GCA_000195205.2 Oxalobacteraceae bacterium IMCC9480
GGCTAAGTTAAATTTTAGGAGACAAAATTTTCGGGGGTTCCGGCGTAGACCCACTATTTTTTCCGAATTCTGCGGGCACCCCAATATGACACTCTGATTTGAAGAGGAATTGTTGCCGGAGCTGAGGCTGCGGGTCAAGCAACTGGTTTCCCATGTCTAAACTACCCGCTGAGGCGATCTACGTCTGGCTCGATTGAAAGATCGCGTTCCGGTCCGAAGTTAAAACTGCCAACGCAATGATGTCGTCAGGCTTCGTTCATGTTGGCTTGGGGAATCCCCCAACAATACGCGCGCTTGCCGAACGCTATGCAAGGCGAGCAACTCTGTTACCAGGTTGACTGTCGGGTTTATCTGGAATACGTACGCAAGTGCGACCGCACGGCCATCTTCGCTGTTTGGATCTGATGGCAGGAGGTCATGTTCGCGCGTCCTAAATTGGTCATAGCGCAGCGTCGCTGTACCGGGTCCCAAAGGATGACTGGCCAGCACATACCAAGCACGATAGTCGATCGCCACTGCACGCGCGCCCATTGCGGTCGAACCGGTCAGCCACTGCGTCATGAGTTCCCAGCCGCCCCCCGGGTGGATGCGCAGACCCAGGTGATTGAATTTTGTCGCCCAGCTGTATTGGCCGGCTTTGACAATCAGCGGATCACCCCGATTGTCGTAGTGCATTACCGCAACTTCTACCACCTCGCTGTAAGCATAGTTCAGCGCTGCGTAATAGCCCGCGCGACCATCGATCTCGCGCAACAGATTTATATCCCGCGTTTGTTTCGTGATTGCGCCATCGGATCGATAGACCGGCAAATCGGCGAGTCGAATTGCTTCGCTGACGCCGGTAATGCGATCGCCGATCGCCCAGCCGCGCCATGCGAGTAACGTACCGGCCGGATCGTTGCCGTTGAATATGGCCGCCGTCGCACCGAAGTCGTGTGGCGAGCCAGAAGCGCGGCCGCGATGGGTCAAGCAAAGTTCCAGACCTTTGGTTCTAAGCTCCTCACCAATCCAGCTATTGATTGCCGACGCCGAGATTGTGCGGGTAGGGGTCCAGGTAAGCCGGTCATAGTCAATCTCTTGATTCACAGGGGGAAAAAACAGGCCAACCTTGATGCGGACTTTCCACGGTCCGGTCGGCACCGGATTCCAGCCCAGCCACGCTTCTTGCAGGTCGACCAACCCGCGCCGGTCATCGCTGGCATTAAGCACGGCAAAACCTCTGACCGCATCGCTGATATCCATCTGCGCACCGAGGATCGCTTGCCCCGCCCGAAAGCCGGCGCTATCGAAGCGGGTCTTCCCCATGCCCGCACGGGTCCAACTGCGTTCGCCGTCGCTTGTCTGGGCGCGAGCATCTAGCAATCCGCTCCACTCGACGCTGCGAGCGGACATCGGCAAACTCAGCGCAAGCAGAAGTGCCGCCCGGAGGATGTAAGTTGTAGGGAACGAGAAAAACATGACTAATTATTTCTATTTAGAAACAAATAGTCTAGCAAAAACATGTCGCGTTTCATAATTAAAAGTAAATTACCAATTGGAGATCTGAGCCGGAACCCCAGAAAATTCCGTTACCCCAGCTCCAGCCCAACCCATGTATTTCGACATGGCCTCTCATCATTCGTGATTTTGCAGAACCTTATCTCGAACTCGCATAATGGACTGGCGAGTCGTGTTGTAGTCCCTCGCCAATTGCGAGACCGACACACCGTCCGCAAGACGACGAATTGCCTCCGCCTGCTGCACCTTGGTCAAGGCTGGCGGTCGCCCCATCACCTTACCTTCGGCGCGTGCGCGCGCAATTCCCGCATGCGTTCTCTCGATCAGCAAATCGCGTTCGAACTCAGCCACTGCCGTCAACACGGCCATGGTCATTTTTCCACCCGGGCTGGTGAGATCAACGCCGCCGAGTGCGAGGCAATGAACACGAACCCCATCCGCGGCGAGTCGTTCGACAGTTGAGCGCACATCCATCGCGTTGCGCCCCAACCTATCGAGTTTTGTCACGATGAGCACATCACCGGGCTCCAGTCGATCAAGCAATCTGGAGAACTCCGGACGTTCACTCGCCGCTACGCTGCCGCTAATACTTTCGGCAACAATACGTCTTTGGTTGACGGAGAAGCCCGCAAATTCAATTTCAAGAATCTGATTGTCGGTGTTTTGGTCGATGGTACTGACGCGGGCATAAATAAATGTACGGGACATGGTTCGAGGCCGCAAAAGTGTACGAAATGGAGGTACTTATTATAAAGCCTGTCCGAAATAAGCAAAGGCTATTTTAAGTACATATCGCGCGACGGGAGTCCTAAACCGATCGGTTTCGGACATATCATTTTATAAGACGATTACGTCGCGTATTAAAAGTATTGGCAGCACCACGAGTTGCATGTGAGCCACTGCTGACACAAATCTAAGAAGCAATAGAAAAAGTCATCGCCAATGGTGCCTACTGTGATGCGCGCACCTATCAAACGATCGCGCAACACGTTGTCGATATCGAGATGGTGATCCCGTCACGCAAAACCGCTGTTTCCAGTAATTCGTCGTGTGCACCCAATCAGCGTGATCGTCATATTGAGA
>AEPR01000637.1 GCA_000195205.2 Oxalobacteraceae bacterium IMCC9480
CCGACGCCGGCCCGCAAACCGCCGGACAGCATCAGCAAGGCATCCGGCAACTGCGCGTCGAACTGTTGCAAACGGCGCTCGCGCAACCAGCGGTACAGCGCGCGCGGCAACAATCCCAGCCCGAAAAATACCGGCAATGCCAGCAGGGCGCTACCGGTCAGCACCCATGCCAGCAGGCCTCCCAGCAGCATCACGGCGAGGTTGGCAACGAACAGCTTGGCGGGATCGATGAACAGGAAAAATTCGCGCGCCTGGAAGCGGGTCCTGTCAGTAAAACTGGCACGGTAGCGCTGCATTGCCGCGCCGCCCTGCTCAATGACAACCCAGCTCAGCAATCCGACCGCCAGGCAGACCACGACACTGATACCGGCTACCAGCAAGCCCTGGCTGGAGGTGGCGCTCATGCGAGGTCCCTCGGTGCCGGTGCCAGCGTCGCGTCCGGCTTGAAGATCGACATGTCAGGCGTGATGCCGGCGGCGCGCAAGTCATCGTAAAACGTCGGCACCAGGTCGCAACCGGTAAAGCAGCCCCGCACTTTGCCAGCCTTGCCATCGAAACCCTGACTGGCAAAACGGAACAGTTCCTGCAGCAGGATCTTGCCGCTTTCCATGCCGGTGATTTCGGTGATGCTGGTGACCATGCGGGTACCGCAGGCAAAGCGGGTCTGCTGCACGATGATGTCGACCGCCGAGCTGATCTGTTCGCGGATCGCTTGCAGCGGCAAATCCATGCCGGCCATCAGCACCATGGTCTCGAGCCGGGCCAGTCCGTCGCGTGGCGTGTTCGCGTGCAGCGTGGTCAGCGAACCTTCATGGCCGGTATTCATTGCCTGCAGCATGTCGAGCGCTTCGGCACCGCGGCATTCGCCAACGACGATGCGGTCGGGCCGCATCCGCAGCGTGTTGCGCACCAGTTCGCGGATTGTCACGGCACCCTTGCCTTCGACGTTGGCCGGCCGCGCTTCGAGACTGATCAGGTGAGCGTGGTGCAGCTTGAGTTCGGCCGCATCCTCGACGGTGATCACGCGTTCGTGGTCGGGAATGAAATTCGACAGGATATTGAGCAGCGTGGTCTTGCCGGAGCCGGTGCCGCCGGAGACGACGATATTCTTGCGCGCGACCACGCAGATGCGCAGGAACTCAGCCATCGCGGCACTGACCGAGCCGGCCCTGACGAGGTCGTCGGCGCTCAGCTTGCGGCGGGCAAATTTACGGATCGTCAGCGTGGCACCCTTCAGTGCCAGCGGCGCGATGATCGCATTGACCCGCGAACCATCCTTGAGGCGCGCATCGACCATCGGCGAGGATTCGTCGATGCGCCGTCCGAGCGGTGCGACGATACGTTCGATCACGCCCAGCACGGCGCGTTCGCCGGTGAACACCAGTGGATGGCGATGCAAGCGGCCGGCCCGTTCGACGTAGATCTCGTCGTAGCGGTTGACCATGATTTCACTGACCTCGTCGTCGGCCAGCAAGTCTTCGAGCGGGCCGAGGCCGATGGCTTCGTTGAGCACTTGCTGGCGCAACAGGTCGCGATCGAGTTCGGATGGAATGTCGGCCTCGCGGGCCAGCATGATCTGGCGGATCAGCGCATCGGTATCCTGCCGCAGCTGCTGGTCGGACATCGTCGAGACATCGTGGCGGCGCAAGTCCATGGTCTGCAACAGTTCGGCATGCAGGCGACGACGCCAGTCGAATTCGAGTTCGCGCCGCGCCGGATTGGCCGATGCGTGCATCACCAGCGGACCGGCCGGCACGAGGGCATGGTCTGACTGGCTATCCGGTTCGGGCATCACGATGCCGTTATCGGCCCTGGTCGTGGTGCCGGCTGTTGCGCTATCCCGCGTCTGCGGGGCAACCTGCAAGCGATACGGACCGATGCCGATCAGGTCATGCCGCTGCAGCGGACCGGCATGCACGTCGACCCGCTCGCCATTGACGCTGACGCCGCCGTAGGCACCGAGGCACTGGATCATGATGCCCGACGGCGTCGTCATCAAGCGGGCATGCTCCTGGGCGATGCGCCAGTTCGCCAGCCGGATTTCATTCTGGCGCGATTTGCCGATGCCGCAATCGGCAGGGACGTCTAGCGTACTGATGGATCCGTCGGGGTCGATGATTTTGATATGCAACATGATCGATCCGGGCTCAGTGGGATGACATGCCGAACGGGACAAAATCAGTGGTCCCGGCAGGTGCGGCATCGGCGGATGGCGGGGCGGACGGCTCCGTTACAGGGGCTTGCTTTGGCAACACGGCGGGAACTGCTGCGGGCATCCTTGCCGGTGATGGGACTGGCATTTTTGCGGGTGCGGGTGCTTGCGGAGTAACTTGCGCCGGCACAGGTGCCACTGCCAACTCTGACGCCTTCGTGTTGTCTTGTGCGGGCAAGCGTATCGTCGCCGGCGTCTCGAGGTAGGGCTGTTTGCCGAGGTTGTTTTTCAGCTGACCGGTGGTGCGCTCGATGCGCTCGATCAGCGCCGGACTGCGGCTGTCGACGATGGTCGGCGTGACGAAGACGACCAGCTCGGTTTCCTTGTTCTCGAACCGTTTGGAGCGGAACAATGCGCCTAGCACGGGCACGTCGCCGAGCAAGGGCACCTTGTCGATGCTGGTGCTGTTATCGGCTTGCAGCATGCCGGCCAGCACAATGGTGTCGCCCGCCAGCACATTGAATTCGGTCTTGGTCTTGCGCGTCTGCAGGGCCGGACCGACGACGGTACTGACCGAGGCATCGATCTTGCTGACTTCGGCATCGATGGTGGCGCGGATGACGCCATTGCGGTCGACCTTCGGTAGGATGTCGAGCTTGATACCGTAAGGCTTGAACTGGACCGTCACGCCATTGATGGTCGCCACCGAATACGGAAATTCGCCACCGGCCAGAAAGCTGGCCTTGGTGCCGCTGCGGGCCGACAACTGCGGTTGTGCCAGCAGGCTGGCCTTGCCTTGCTGTGCCAGCAAATTGAGTTGCGCATTGAGCCCGAGATTGAGCGCACTGAGCACGTTAAGTCCGCCCGGCACCCGCACCGGGCTGCCGCTGCCCTCCGGCGAGGTGATCGGTGCGGCATTGGCACTCTGGATATTGACCTGGTAGGGACCATCGGTGCCGCGTCGTCCCGGTGACCAGATCGCACCGACGGCGGCACCGCCGACACTACCCCACTTGAGGCCGATGTCGCGCAATTCGTTGGTCGGAAATTCGACCACTTTCACATCCAGCATCACCATCGGCTCCCAACCGAGCTGGTTGGTGAAGTTGATGATTTGCGGGTAGCGTTTTTCGAGCATGTCGATTTTGGCCAGCTCGACATCGGACAGGTTGTCGCCTTCGATGATGACCTTGTCGCCGATGATCGATGTGCGCGTACCGGACATCGACTTCAGGAACGCCGTCACGTCACGGGCAATGCGCGTGGTGTCGCCCGGCACGATGCTGACCTTGACGCGCTGATAGCGGCCATCGGCATTCCAGACAAACAGCGACGAGGTCCCGACCCCGTTGGCGAACACGATGACTTCTTTTTCGTCGAGCGCTGCCGCCGACATGATCTGGCCGTTGCCGACCGCGATGCGGGCCACGCCGGGCGTCGGGAATACGCGCGACTCACCGACAAACATTTCGATTTCGGGAATCATGCCCTGGTCGTTTTGCGGCGAGATCGGTGCATACGGGCGTGATGCCACTTGCGGGCGACGCACGGTGGGCTTCAATTGAACAGCGTAGCCATTGCGCGGTGGCGCGGATGCTCCGGCGGTATCTGCCGCTTGAGCAGGTGTCGCACTGGCAGGCACCGGGACGGGAACAGGGACAGGGACCGGAGGAGGCGATGTCACTGCCGGCACCGATGCTGGCGGACGCGCTGCCACGCGGTTGGCCTGCGCTACCGGTGCCGCTGCCGGTGCCGGCGCAACCGGTGCCACTCCCTGCGCATGTACCTGCAACAAGGTCAGGCCGGCACACAAGCTGACCACTCCCGCGCTAATGCGCCAGCGTGAAAACGTCATCACATCCCTGTCGGTGCGAGCAGACGATGGAGCGCGGGTAGCGCGACGAGGTGACGCGCGCAGCGCGTCCCGGCCCGTATGGTGGGAACTGGTCATGGCAATTGGTTTTTGTTATGAGGTTAAATAAGAACGTCGGGAAAAATCGCTGGCTGGGTAATCGGATTCGTCATGGATGTGGCGG
>AEPR01000636.1 GCA_000195205.2 Oxalobacteraceae bacterium IMCC9480
GGCCTGCGGCGAGAGATACGCCGCTTTGCCGCGCGCCAGCCACGGATCGCCAAAGGCGTCCACGGCTTGTGGGTCGTAGTGATCGAATCCGTCGATGAACAGTAATGCCATGAGACTTTCCCCTGAAAACTAGCCCCTGCAGCGCTGCGCGGATGGCCCGCGAATTGCGCCCGATGATGTTGACGATGACTTTTTCTCCGGCAGGCGACTGCAGGTGGTCGTGGGTGACGCCCGGGTCAATGGCATTGACGATGCGCACCGATTGATTGACCTGCGGCTGTGCCGG
>AEPR01000635.1 GCA_000195205.2 Oxalobacteraceae bacterium IMCC9480
GGCACGATCACGGCAAACACATTTAGCGGCAGTGGTTCCTCCCTGACCGGCATACCGGCAGCAACCGCCATCACCGGCACCCTCGGCGTCGCCAATGGTGGCACCGGCACGACGACCAGCACCGGCACCGGCAGCGTGGTGCTGCACACCAATCCGACGTTCGCCGGCAACGTGACCGCACCGAGCTTTGCCGCAACGAGCTTCTCCGGCACGCTCCTCGGCAATGCCAGTACCGCCACCGCAGTAACAACGGCGGTGGATGCCGGCTTCACACCTCGGTATCTGACGTTTGTCAATTCCAGCTCCGGCGGCGCTCAGAGTCTGGGCTTCGGCAGCTTGCTCACGTACACCCCGAATACCAATACCCTGTCAGCAGGCAATGTGACATTAACCGGCAAGCTGACAACCGCCGCTGGCACCGAGGCCGCACCATCCCACACGTTTTCGGGCGATACCGCCACTGGTCTCTATCTGCCCACCGCCGGCCAACTTGCGGGAAGCGCAAGCGGTAACCGCAGCCTATGGGTCACCGCCGGTAGCGTTGCGCTCGGCAAAGACGCCTTGAAGGCGGAAACGATAACGACCAAGTTCAATACGGCCATTGGTGCACGGGCAATGATCGCGAATACAGCGGGCGGCGAAAGCGTTGCCGTCGGACACAACGCATTGGCCTCCAATGTGGGGGGCGACTTTAATACTGCCGTTGGTTCTTCCGCAATGCAGGCAAATGACTACGGCAAAGGCAACGTCGCTACCGGCTATGTGGCACTCAACGACAATACGTCGGGTGACTACAATGTGGCGATTGGTTTTCAGGCGCTGAGGAAACTGACCACCGGCACCAGGAACACCGCCATCGGGCAGGGTGCCGGCGAAACGACGAACAACCCGAGCACCAACAGCTATTCGACGTTCATCGGCAATTCTGCTCGTCCTGACGATGACGCCGACATCACCTCCGGCAGCGGTTACATCACGCTGCTTGGTGCCAGCACCAGTGCCGGGCTGCTTGTCAAGGATCCGACTGCGTACATGACTGCAATAGGGGCCGGTGCGCGTGTGACCACGATCAACACCATCGCTCTCGGGCGCGCGTCCGTTAACGACAAGATCGTCATCGGCACCACCGCCGACGACCTGTCCGGCAACAAGCTGCAGGTCACCGGCGGGATCAAGGCGACCGGCTCAGTTGTTGCAGGTGGAGTAACGCTTACCTCCGACATCCGCCTGAAAGAAAATATCCAGACGCTGGATCGCAGCGATGTCCTGCAACGCCTGAAATCGCTGAACGGCTATCGCTACAATTTCATCGCCGATCCGGACAAGAAAAAAAATTACGGCGTGATTGCCCAGGAAGTGCTTGGCCTGTTTCCGGATGCCGTCAGGATTATCGATGCGCAGGGACATTACGGCGTGGACTACAGTGCCCTTGGTGCCATGGCAGCGACCGGAGTCGGCCAGCTCGCCGTCGATCTCGACAAGTTCGGCACCGGGGTTGATCGCCGCACCGCCACTAACGGTTCACTGCTGATCGGGAATGGCGCAGGCTACACGCTGGCCACACTGACCGCCGATAACGGGATCAGCATCACCAATAGTGCCGGTGGCATCCGTATCAAGAACACCGGCGTGACCACATTCAACGGTCGTACTGGCCCGGTAACGCTAACACCGACCGATGTGGCGGGCATCACGGAATTCGGCGACGGCAATTTCACGCTGGGTACGGGTGCCTTGGCGCTGACGGCTACCGGATCCTTTAACACCGCCAGCGGGCAAAAAGCACTGGCATCGACCGGCAGCGGCAGCGGCAATACGGCATTCGGCTATCAAGCCCTGGCCGGTAATGTTTCCGGCGATAACAATGTCAGCGTCGGTCGTTGGGCCGGCTATGCAGACAGCAGCGGCAACGCCTCCAATGCCATCCTCACGGGCGCAAACAATACCTTCATCGGCGCATTCGCCCGGCCCGGAACCAAAGCACAGTTGAACTACGCCACCGCCATCGGTGCGGATGCGCTCGTCACGACTATCGACACCATCGTGCTGGGACGTGTCAGCGACGTCACGGTACTGGGTGCCACGGGCGACGACCACAGCGGCAACCGGCTGCAGGTCACTGGCGGTATCAAGGCCACTGGCAACCTGACTGCACGCGCCTTGTCGCTGTCGGCTGGAACAAGTACGAAAAACGGACTCTGGATCGAGAACGGTGCCGCCGCCGGTGCCGGCAACGCTCTGGTGCAGGCGGATGACTCGACCTTGCTGTTTTCCAAAGGTCAAATCGATGGCGCTGCCGCCCTGGTGATTGCGCCCTGGGCGAATGGCAGCAGCGGCTTGCGCATTGCGGCCAGCGGCGTCAGCGTAGCCGGTTCACTGGCTGTCAGCGGCACCGTTAGCGCTACCTCTGCGTTCGCGGTCTCCTCCG
>AEPR01000634.1 GCA_000195205.2 Oxalobacteraceae bacterium IMCC9480
GTCGCGCCGGACGTGGCTCAAGCTGCATCTGGCGGTCGACGCCGACAGTGGCATGATCGTCGCGCAAGTGCTGACCGATCAGGATACGGACGACGCTTCGCAGGTTGGGCCACTGCTGGCCCAAATCGAATAAAAGATAGAAAAAGTCATCGCCGATGGCGCCTATGATGGCGGGCCTACTTACCGGACGATCGCGCAACATGGCTCCGACATTGAGGTGGTGATCCCGCCACGAAAAACCGCTGTTCCCACTACGGAATCAAGTTCGCCAAGCCAGCGTGATCGTCATATTGAAGTGATCAATACAGAGGGCCGGATGGCTTGGCCAACCGCCACCGGTTATGGACAACGCGCTTTTGTGGAAGCATCGATGGGCCGCTACAAATGCTTGATTGGTCCTCGGCTTCGTTCACGAGGGCTTGCGGCGCAAGAAATCGAGGCTGCTATCGGGGGCGCTGTGTTAAACCGCATGCTGGCTGTCGCAGGCCCACACTCCGTTCCCAGTCAAAAAGTGGCAGCATAATTGAGTTGGGGTTGGAAAATCGTCGCCTTCAGCTTTGAAGCGCACCAATGCCTATGGGATACAGTTCGAGCCGAAAATATGAAACGAGTCCTGCGAAAATAGGCAACTTTGATTCGGACAACACTGTAATTGGCGTACTTACTTCGAGCTACGCACCGTCGAATTCCCCGAACCGTGCTTATTTATTATGTAAAGATATTGGCCTAGCGTTGCAGTGCACAACATGAACAGATTCGATGCGAAAAAAACCCAGTTCTCTAGCAAGAAGCTATACACAACAAATCCTGTCGACGCGCACAATTGGCCGATGAATAGCCATTTCGAGACTCCTGCACTCGACTTAGTTTTCCATTGCGTATAAACCTGCCGCGAAATAGTGGCGCAAAGTATTGTCGTACTGATCCATCCAATCAAGTCATTCATTCGCGTGCGCTGACATCGTTAAACCACTGGAAAAGTATCACTTGAATGCGTACTTCCATCTGCGGACTGAACCGTTTACCGACAAAAGATACCCACCAAAGTTACTTGGCGGGCTGGAGGGAATGACTTTTTAGATTAGCGGCGCGGACTCGTTCGTCTCAGGTGCTGTTGAAGTTATGGTGTCCGTAGATTTAGGGTCGGAAGTGTCATCCGTGGTCGCGATCAGCGTATTAACCTGACTCAAAAAAGTATCTCCCTGGATTGTCGACGTCGGAGATGTAGCAGGCGCAGATGAGTTGTTGTCGTTGTGGCCACCACCACAGGCAGCAAGTGCCGTGGTAGCGACAGCAGCAGTGACGATCAGCTTGATTTTCATGATGATAGTTATCCCTTAGTTATTGCCAGGCAGCGGCGTATTGAGATATGGGAATACTGGCTTGAAATCGGCAGCAGTCTTCCTGACCCCATCGGTCAACGGCAAACTACCACCCGGCGCATCTGAGGGCTTACAGCCAACTTTGTAGATGTCGTTGGTGCCCGTCAAAACGCAAAGCGCCCCCATAGCGACCCGGATCGAAAGGTCAACAACGTCGTCACCGGGACGGCGTCCATTCGGAAAGCCTGCGGTGTCCCCGCCAGCTACACCGAGAGCGCTTTGGGCAGCAACAGCAGTTGGCGCAATGCTCGTGTTCAGGCGCAGTATTTCAGACGGCGCTACGTTTGGTGGTTGATTCAAGCCCGAAATACCGGTTAGAAACGCTGCGACCAAATCCGTGCGTGGGAAATTGGTTGGAGCGACTGCAGATGGGAAGAGCGACTGGATCAAAGCTGGCAGCACCGGATTGGTTACGTAATCCAGAAATTGTTTGTCGTCTTTTGGCCGCGACGAGTTGAAACGATCCTTGTCGTCGAGTCCAATCACCACTTCGTTGACCAATGGCATCCCGACTCGCGATACCTGGGCCCATGCACCACCTTCCTTGGAGGCGTTGCTGATACTCGTGCCAGGATTAGGGTTGATCAGACGGCCTTGCCGAACGCTGGCCGTTGTAAACGCCCCAATCACTGGTGTCCCGCCGGTTGCCAGGCAGGCAATAGGTAGCTCCATTGCAATCGAGCTGATGTTCTTACCTTCGAGATCGTTTTTATTGCCGCTGACCTCAGGTCCTAACGGATTCAGGTTAAACAGGTCAAAAATCTTACCCACGGCAATGAAGAACGGCTCCTTACGCTGGCCAACAAATACCTTCGCTGTACCGCAGTTTGGGATAGCAACGTCATAGATATGTTGATTTGCATATGTCTCATACCCCGAGGCACTGCCAAACGTTTTATCACCAATATTGTCGACTGGTTTGTCAAAATCCGCACCACCACCCGGTGCAGTCAGCGTCGTAAAAGCACCTTTACGGCGATCGCCAATTACTTGGGTGATCGTGAATGTTT
>AEPR01000633.1 GCA_000195205.2 Oxalobacteraceae bacterium IMCC9480
CCCTACAGGAGCAACATCAGCGAACCGCAAGTGAAAACGTGAATGGGCATCGTGCAGGCCAGGTCCATGCCGGTACGGGTCGCAACGCGGCCCTATTTGCGTGCCACCACATTGAGTCCCGGCCGGAGTTCGACCGCATCGATGTAGCCGATGCCGCCCGGCGTACCTTGTACATAGCTGATGACATCGGCCGCGGTCGCCATTTCGACCGGCGGCGTGCCCTTGCCGATGTAGCGCCGCACGGTCCAGTAGGCTTCGTACTTTTCTTCATCCTGATCAAGAAATTCGTGCAGGAAGCGGGTACGCACCGGCGAGCCCGACTTCATCGCTATCGGCGTGACGCTCACCCCGGCCACCGCAATGAATTTGCCGGTATAGATTTTTTGCACGGTCAGCGTATCCATCTTCGGCACATTGCTGTTGCCGATGACGACGATGTCAGCCGCCCATGCGGGCAGCGCCAGCAGGGCCACGCAGAGCCCGACGATGCGGGAAAGGAGTGTCATGGTCATCTCCTCAGAACACGAAGCTATACGACAAGGACAGCACATTGATCACCTGATTGCCGGGTTCGCTACCGGCCGGCGCGTCAATCAGGCCGGAAGCGAGGCCGACGCGGGTACGCGCCCATTCCGCCTTGAGCTTGCTGGAAGGGCTGAGCCGGTACGAGGTACCGGCCGCCCAGGTGGTCTGGTCGAACGGCGTCAGGCTGTCAGCACCGGCGCGCTGGGCCGCATTGATCTGCGCCGCGCCGGGAATGAAGGCCGGTACGCGGTTGGCGTTGACCTTGCCGTAAAAATCACGCGCGTCCGGTTTCGACAGCAAACGGCCGACACTGAGGTACGGGGTCCAGGCCCCGACCGGCCGCAATACGGCCAGATAAGCGCCCTGCGTATCGGTGCCGGTACGAATACCGAGCACGTTACGGCGCACGTATTCACCGATCAGCCGGAAATCGGCACCGACAGCCATGTCGGCTCCCAGCGTGTAGGTCGGGCTATGGGCTTTGGCAACGGTGGTCAGGCCCGGTCCCGGCATCTGCGACGAGACCTGGTAATAGCCGATGCCGGGGGCAATCGTTACGTACGGAAACGTCACCGGCAAGGATTGGCCGATACTCCTGGCCTGCCCGTCGTGTGCGCCAATGCGGTACAGGTTGTCATCGTTCTGGAAAGTCAGCACCAATCCGCGCGCACTGACCTTGACCGGCGAAAACACCTGGCCGGGCAAGCCAGCAGCGGGAGCGTCGCGCAGGTAAGTGCGATACGTCGTGCGGGTCGATCCGATGTAGCCGTCGAGGGTCCATTCGCCGACTGCCGAGTTCCAGGTCTTGCTGACGGCCAGCCCGTCCAGATCGGTGGTCGGCGAAGTCGAATACACCTCGGTGGGCAGCTGGGCAAAATCGAAGGTGGTGCCGACATCGGTACTTTCGCTGCGCAGATACAGCGGCACGCGCAGGCGACCGGCCCGCACCAGCCAGTCGTTGCTCGGACGCCAGGACAGAAAGGCCCAGCTAATCGTCGCATCGGTGACGCTATCGCTCTTGAGCGATGCCGCGACCTTGCCTTGCACGGTGGCGCTGAACTGGTCATTGATGCGGGCATCAACCTGCAAGCCCAGCACGCTGTCGCGCTGGAAGGTGCCGTCGTTATCGACGAAGCGCTGGTAGTGGTAAGGCTGGTCAGAGCGGCTATAACCGAACGTGCCGAAACCCGAATAGGACAAATCAACGGCGGCCGCAGGCAAGGCCAGGAGGACCGCTGCGGCCAGCACGACCGGAGTACGAAGCACAAGGCAGAAATTTTTCATGGCGGATTCTTTTCGGGACAGGCGAATGGCAAGGCTCGGGTTCATGCGTGATCCATCCATTCAGCGGCGATACGCTCAAATTCCGGCCGGATGGCGAGGAAAGCATCGACCACCTCCGGATCAAAATGCTGGCCGCGGCCAGCGACGATGATGGCGGCGGCCTCGTCGCTGTGCATCGGTTCCTTGTACGGACGACGCGAGCGCAGCGCATCAAAGACATCGGCCAGCGCCATCAGCCGCGCGGCCAGCGGAATGGCCTGCCCGGCCAGGCCGTCGGGATAACCGGAACCGTCCCATTTTTCATGGTGCGAACCGGCGATGTCTTTCGCCACGTCGAGGAAATGTCCCCGTTCGCCCATGTGCGCGCCGGCGCGCACCAGCATGTCGTAGCCGCAGCGTGCATGGGTTTTCATGATGGTGAATTCGTCGGCGGTGAGCTTGCCGGGCTTGAGCAGGATGTGGTCGGGGATGGCGATCTTGCCGATATCGTGCAGGGGTGCCGACTTGCTCATCTGTTCAATGAGACCCGGCGTCAGGCGCTCGCGATAGTGCGGCAGGCGGGCCAGTTCGACACCGAGCAGGCGCACGTATTCCTGGGTGCGGCGGATGTGGTTGCCGGTGGTTTCGTCGCGAAACTCGGCCAGCGAGAGCATCACGCAAATGGCGGCGTCCTGCAGGTGATTGATCTCCGACAGGCGCTGGTCGACCTGTTGCTGCAGCCAGGCATTGCGGTCTTGCAGGAAGGCTTGCCATGACTGGATGTCGAGGTGGGTCTTGACCCGCGCGGCGACGATGGGCGGACTGATCGGCTTATGGATGAAGTCGACGGCACCGGCGGCGAAGCCTTCTTCCTCGGCGGCGATATCGGTGCGCGCCGTCAAAAAAATCACCGGGATGTGCCGCGTCACCGGGTTTTCCTTGAGGCGCCGGCACACCTCGAAGCCATCCATCCCCGGCATCATGATGTCGAGCAAAATCATGTCCGGTGGCGACGAGACCGCCAGCGCCAGCGCCTTGGCCCCGCTGCTGGCCACCTTGACGCGATACAGGTCCTTGAGCAGATGCGTCAGCAGGCTCAGGTTCAGCGGGGTGTCATCGACGACAAGAATGGTCGCGCGTTGCTTGTCGGGATCGGTCATGCGGCGTCCTGCTCAGGGTTGGTCTCGGCCAGTATGGCCAGCGCGGTGTCGAACTCAAAATTCTGCAGTGCCATGTCGATGCGCTGACGCCGTGCCGGCGAGAGCATGCCGGCGAGCTGCTGGCTCTGCTGTTGCCACAGGTCGATGGCATCGCTATCGCCTTCATCGAGCAGCTTGCCTAAGCGGCGCAGGGTGTCTGCTGCCGGCATCGGCACGGTAGCGCTTACGGTGGCAGCCGCAGCTTCCGAAGCGAAAAAAGTACGCAGTCCGGCCAGCAACGGCGTGATCACTTGTGCCAGCCGTGCCTGCGCGCGGGCGGCCTCGTCAACGTCACGTGCAGCGCATGCCAGTTCCAGAGTGCTGGCCGGTTGCCGCAAGTCGACCATGCCCAGCGTGCCGGCCAGCCCTTTGATCGTGTGCGCCAGCATTTCAACTTGCTGCCACTGCGCATCGGCCAGCAATTGCACCAGACGTTCATTGCAGTCCGCATAGCTGTCGGCGAACATCGACAGCAGTTGCCGGTAGATCGATGTCGAATCTGCCGAGAAGCGCACGCCTTCCGTCGTATCGAGTCCGGCGATACGTGGCAGCGTCGTCCTGCCATCCGCCGCACGGACCACCGGCACGACATCGGCCGGCGATGCCAGTCGCGGTATCGGGTAGTGCCGCGCCAGCATCGCGTACAGCATCGCCGGCTCGACCGGCTTGCTGAGATGGCCGTTCATGCCGGCGGCGGTGCAGCGTTCGCGCTCTTCGACCATCGCATGCGCGGTCATCGCAATGAGCGGCAGGGCCGCGTAGCGCGGGTCGGCACGCACCCGCGAGCTCGCTTCGTAGCCATCCATCACCGGCATCTGCAAGTCCATCAGCACGACATCAAAATGATCGGCCGCGACCGTCGCCAGCAGGTCCAGCGCTTCCTGGCCATTGGTCGCCAGCGTCACGCTGGCCCCCCGGCTTTCGATCAGTTCGATCGCCAGTTGCTGATTGATCGGATTGTCTTCGGCCAGCAACACGCGCATGCCGCTCAGGCCATTGCCCGGCCGGTCGTCGGCGTCCGGCGGGCGCAGCACCTCGTCGCCGCTGGCCAGCGGAAAGCGTGCGGTGCAATGAAAACGCGCGCCCTGCCCGTCACGACTTTCGGCCCAGATCCGGCCGCCCATCAGTTCAATGAATTTTTTAGAAATGCTCAGGCCCAGCCCGGTCCCGCCGTATTTGCGGGTGGTCGATCCATCGGCCTGGGTGAACTCCTGGAACAGCTGCGTGAGCTGCTCGGGCGACATGCCGATGCCGGTATCGGTCACGATGAAATGCAGCAGCACATCGTCCTCGCTGCGCTCGTCAATGCGGGCGTCCAGCGTGACGCTGCCGTGATCGGTGAACTTCACCGCATTCGACAGCAGGTTGGTCAGCACCTGCGACAGGCGCAGCGGG
>AEPR01000632.1 GCA_000195205.2 Oxalobacteraceae bacterium IMCC9480
CGCGCGCTGTTCAAGTTCGAGTTTTTCCTTGGTCAGCAATTCGTCTTTGGGCGCGATCCAGATCACCGTGCCGTTCTTGCGCATGTCGAGTCCCTTGGCCTGCATGACGATATCGAGGGCCTGGTCCCACGGTACGTCTTTGAGACGCAGAGTCAGGTTGCCTGACACTGTATCGCTGGTAATGATATTAAGACCCGTGAAATCGGCAATGACCTGCAGCACCGAACGCACTTCGACATTCTGGAAATTGAGCGAGAGCTTTTCTCCACGATAGCCTTGGGTGCCCTGAGACAGCTTGTTCGGTTCTTCCTTGACAGGGCGCACTTCGATAACCAGCTGGGTGTCGCTCTGGTAGGCACTGTGTTCCCACAAGCCCTTTGGCTCGATAACCATGCGGACGTTGTCGCCTTGCGGCGCAGTCGTGATGATCCGCACTGGCGTCCCAAAATCACCGACATCCATGCGTCGGCGCAGGACATCCGGCAAGCCGGCTTTCAGGAAATCGACGACGATGGTCTGCCCCTGCTGGCGCACATCCACGGCCATCTGGTTTGATGGCAGGTCAATCACAACCCGTCCCTCGCCGGCAACGCCCCGCCGGAAATCGATATCACGGATTTGTAGCTTGCCAGAGGGCGCTTTGCTCGCTGCATCAACTGCAACTGCGACACCAGCTGCATTGATCGGCGTGGCCACACCACCTGATCCGTCAATGGTGATGGTGACGGCATTGCCTTCAACGACCGTGGCATAGTTCAGAGGACGCGCGAGATTGAAGACCAGGCGCGAACGCTCACCCGCCTGGACAACGTTGACATTGCGTACGTCACCCAGGCCGATGTCCTGTGCTGACTTGCCAGTCGCATTCGTGGTGCCGGAAAAGTCGATCGCTATGCGTGCAGGACTATTGATTGAGAACCCGATCGGTGGCTTGGTGACCGGATTTTTCATCAATATCTTGACGATGACATTGGCACCCTGCTGATTGGTGCTAATCGTCTGGATCGCATTTTCTTGCGCCTGCGCCGCCCCGGACGCACCGGTCAGGCCGATGAGGGCGCACAGGAATAGCAGCTTTTGCGCGATCATGTCGAATTTTCCAGACTGCTGTTTTAACACGGTCATTTCTTGGTCTCCTGCAGCTCTAACTTCGCTTTGCGTTCGACCCACTCGCCGGACGCATCCTGAACAATTTCTTTCAACTCCACGGCGGTCTCGGTAATACCCGATACCATGCCGAAATTTTGCCCTATATAATTCCCTGCCTTGACCTGGAACAGCGTCTTGTCAGCAAGGATCAGGGCGTAATTCGATCCCGGCTTCTGCAGCGTACCCACCATCTTCAACGTATCGATCGGATAGGCTTCGAGCGGCTCACGGCGACGCTCCAGATCAGGCTTCATCCCGGAGCTATTGGCTTGCAGTTTCGCAAACGCAATAGCGAGCTTGCCCGGATTATAGGGATCGATCGCACTTTTCCCTTGATACGTAAAAGGCGTGAATTTTTTGGGCGGAGACAAGGTCGGGATGGATACCTTGGTTTGCTGGCGAACACCATCCATCCATACCTTGACGTCAGGTACGCCGTTGTCACCGCATCCGGACAAGCTCAGCCCGAGCAGTACAGAAAACGCACCTGCTCCCAGGCGACGCCAGCTGATCATGGCTTGCCTCCCTTCTTGTCGCTCGCCGCTTTACGCTGCGCGAGGATTTCATCCTGATCGAGATAGCGGAATGTCTTGGCTACGGCTTCCAGTGTCAGCGCCCCGGTCGTCCCTGTGATCAAGTTCATGTTGTTGAGCGTGACGATACGCGGCAGGTTGGCAATGTCACTGGTAAAGGCACCAACATCATGATAATTGCCGGTCACTTTGATATCGATCGGCAGTTCGGCATAGTAGTCGCGCACCACCACCTGGCCCGGCTTGAACAATTCGAACTGTAAGCCACGACCGACACCGGCTTGGTTAATGTCTGATAGCAGCGCATCCATTTCAGCCTTGCTCGGCAATTGCTTTTCCAGTGTCGCGACATACTCGCGGACTTGGACTTTTTGCTTACGCAGGCCATCGAGATTGATGGATTGCTGAATCTTTGACTTGTAGTCATTCTTGAGCGTGAGTTCAGCCGCCTCACCAGCATCCAGTTCGTCGACTTGCCCGCTCCAGTACAAAAACCAGCCAAGTACCAATGCCAGCACCAGCACGCCGAGCCCGCACAGCAAACGTGGTGCAACTGGCCAAAGACCCGGATTTCTTCCGCTTAAGCCACGAAACTGGGCGGCCAGCGACGCTCCGAAACTATTCAAATCTGCCATCTCGGATCCTTCATTTATTTTGGTTGTACCGCTTGTGCTGGCGCGGGCGCGATTGCCTTTTCTGTCGTGGCCGTCTCGACAGGCTGGTCCTTGTCACGAGGTCGTTTGATGCCGACATTCACAGTGAAGTCAAATACCCGTTTGGCGTCTTTGCCTTGCCCAATATTTGCAGCCTTGATTTCAATCAGATCAGGACGCTCCAGCCAAGGCGAGTTATTGCTGAGGTTACGTAGCAATTCCGATACCCTCTCGTTCGACTGCGCGTAGCCATTCAGGACGACGCGCTGCCCTTCCTGTTTAAAAGCGCGCAAATAAACACCTTCCGGCACTTGCTTGACCAATTCATCCATCAGATAGACCGGCTGATTGCGATCTCCCTGCAAATCTTCAACTGCTTTCTGGCGGGCCTTGAGTGACTCGATCTCGGCTTTCAAGGTCGCGATCTCCTTGATCTCCTCATCCAGTTTGACGTTTTCCGCCTTGATGTAATCATTGCGCTGCGATTGGGCAGAAATTTTATTGGCAATGACGACCCCGACAAGCAACACCACCAGTGCCCCCACCACTGCAGTTACTCCCATCATCGCAATGAAGGCGTTGATGCGCTGTTTACGTCGCTCTTCGCGATGCGGTAAAAGATTGATCCGGATCATTAGTCAAACCTCCGCAGAGCCAGACCGCAGGCGACCAGATAAGCGGGTGCCTCGTTGCGTAATTGTTTTTCCCGGACACTGGTGCCAAGTTGCATGCCATCGAAGGGACTAACGACAGATGTCGATATTTTGGTACGACTGGCAACTGTCTCGGTCAGGCCGGCAAGAATTGCACAACCTCCAGCGAGAAAAATTTCGTCGATTCGTGTGTAGGGGGTAGACGTAAAAAAGAACTGTATCGCCCGTGTGACCTCCAGTGCGGCGTTGTCAAGAAATGGCTCGAGCAACTCAGCTTCATATCCTTCCGGGAGGTCACCGGATTTTTTCTTTGCCTCAGCATCTTCATACGACAGCCCGTAGGTCCGGACGATGTCCTGTGTCAGCTGGTGACCACCAAAGGGTTGCTCCCGTTCATAAATCGGCTGTCCGTCGAGCAATACTGAAATATGGGTGACCTGGGTACCAATTTGAAAAAGAGCGACGATCTGACCTCGCCCGCCTTGCGACGAACGTGTCACCAGTCGATCAAGTGCAGCACGGGCAGAGTAAGATTCTATGTCCATCACGATCGGCTTCAGTCCGGCAGCCTCGGCGACGGCGACGCGATCCTCGACTTTTTCCTTGCGTGTCGCGGCGATCAATACATCCACATCTTCCGGGGAATGCGCTGCAGGACCGACGACATCAAAATCGAGGCTGACTTCGTCAAGGGCAAACGGGATGTACTGACTGGCTTCGGTTTCGACCTGAAACTCGAGATCTTCTTCGGAAAGCCCCCCGGGGAGGACAATTTTCTTGGTGATGACGGAAGCGGGTGGCATACCGAGCGCAACCAACCTGGCACGTGTTCCGCTTTTTTTCCAGACACGTCTAACAGCCTCGGCAACCTGTTCGATATTTTCGATGTTGCCGTCTACCACCGCGCCGCGAGGCAAGGATTCGGACGCGTAATGTTCCAGCCTGAGTTCATTTTTCCCGACCTCCGCGAGCTCCACCAGTTTGACGCCTGATGTGCTGATATCGAGGCCAATCATTGGCGCGTTTTTGCTGCCGAATAATGATCCGAGATCAAGAGCCAAAAGTACCCCCTGCATACGTTATTTTTATGTGAATCAGAATGATTAAATACAAGTCAAAATACCGAGCAATATAGTCAATCTGATAGCAAAATCTTGTTAATAAACCGATGCTTAAAGAAAGTTCTTAAAGGTACATTAAATCCTAGCAATAAGACCGGGAAAGTAAAAGCAATTTCCACTAAGTAATTTGCAATGTCGTTGTCAAAAGCCGACGAGCTTTGGCGACGTTCGCGGATCCGGTGGTTTTTCTGAGACCAGCCAATCTGCGCGATTCGTGCCGTTATAATGCAGCGGACTACGACCTTCCCCTGCCAAGAATGATCACTAAAAAAACGTCTGAATCCGCACCATCGAAAGAAGGATCCGCACTTCCTGCTTCCAGCATGCTCAAAAAAATCATGCTCGGACTGCTCGGGATAGGAGCGGGACTTTCTGTTGTCGCGGCGCTAATTATCGGGTTCACACTAGCAATCGCCTATCCCAAGTTACCGCCCCTGGATTCGCTGACCGACTATCGGCCGAAAATCCCTTTGCGCATTTTTTCAGCTGATAACGTATTGATCGGTGAATTTGGCGAGGAGCGTCGCAATCTGGTCCGCATCAAGGATATTCCCGAGATAATGAAAAAAGCGGTGCTTGCCATTGAGGATGACCGGTTTTACGAGCATGGTGGAGTCGATTATCTTGGTATTTTGAGAGCTGCTCTGCACAACTTGATGGGTGGAGCCAGGCAAGGTGCTTCGACCATTACGCAACAGGTTGCCCGCAATTTTTTCCTGTCCAGCGAACAAACCCTGAAGCGCAAGGCCTACGAGGTCCTGCTGGCTTGGAAAATCGAACAAAATCTGAGCAAGGACCAGATTCTGGAGGTGTATCTGAACCAGATCTATCTCGGACAGCGCGCCTATGGATTTTCGTCGGCAGCTCAAATCTACTTCGGAAAAAAATTGCAGGAGTTATCCATTGCTGAATCTGCAATGCTGGCCGGACTGCCGAAGGCTCCGTCAGCTTATAACCCGGTAGTCAACCCGAAACGTGCGCGTGCACGCCAGCAGTACATTCTTGTTCGCATGCATCAGCTCGGATACATCACTGATGACCAATTCAAGGAGGCGCAGCAGGAAGAACTCAAAATCAAAACGGACACCACGGAATTCGGGCTGCATGCCGAATATGTCGCCGAAATGACGCGTCAACTGGTCTATGAACAATTCAAGGAAGAAACCTACACACGTGGGCTGAGTGTATTCACCACCATTACCAAAGCCG
>AEPR01000631.1 GCA_000195205.2 Oxalobacteraceae bacterium IMCC9480
TGTACAGACGTCCCTGATGAGGCGCTTACGCAGATCAAGCATCTTGGCCATCTGAACCAGCAAAGCCAGACGCTGTTCGGCGTCATTGATGCCGACATCCATGGGTGGGATGTCAATCTGGGTGTGGGGCGGGGGTTGACGCCGGCGAGTGATCGCTGGGTGTTGAAGGCGATTGTCAGTGTGCCGTTGAAGTCGCTTTGATTATTTGGTGGGATTGGTGCAATGCCCTGCGGTTATTGC
>AEPR01000630.1 GCA_000195205.2 Oxalobacteraceae bacterium IMCC9480
GTGCATTCGCGTGGGCACGATGACACCGTGGTCACCCCACGAATTTTTTTTGGTAATGCGTGCAACTACACTGTTCGGTAACACAGATCGCTACCAAGCGGGGTAATACTCGCTGGTATAGAGTAAATACCGAAGTGTATTCTTTTCGAACTGCTGTTCCGCTCGACGACCGGTATCGATTGCACGCTGCACGATGCCGATGTGCTTTTCCATTTTTTCCGGGACACCCACCATGACTTCGCTCACCATCAACGGACGTGCTCATACCGTCACCGTACCGCAAGACACTCCCATCCTCTGGACCCTGCGCGATGAACTGGGACTGACCGGTACCAAGTTCGGTTGCGGTATGGGCCTGTGCGGCTCCTGCACCATTCACCTCGATGGCGTCGCCATCCGTTCCTGTATCACGCCTATTTCTGCAGCTGTCGGCAAGCAGATCACCACCATCGAACAAGTTGAGAACGACAAGCTGGGTGCGGCGCTGCAAGCCGCCTGGGTCGACGCCGGCGTGCCGCAATGCGGCTATTGCCAGGGCGGACAAATCATGTCGGCGATCGCTTTGCTCAAGCGCACGCCGAAGCCGGCCGACAGCGACATCGATGACGCCATGAGCGGCAACCTGTGCCGCTGCGGCACCTACACCCGTATTCGCGCCGCCATCAAGACGGTGGCCGCACAAGGAGTAAAAGCATGACGAATAACGATAATGCACTTGGCCTGCCGGGCGATCCGGCACGCCGTCGCCTGCTCAAGAGCGCAGGGGTCACCGGCTTCCTGATCGCCGTGACGCAATCCGGCAATCTGTTCGCGCAAACCGTGGCGACGCCACCGCCTGCCAAAAAATATGGCGGCGATGGCATGCCGGGCGGGTTGGTCGACAACCCGCTGGTGTTCGTCTCGATCGCTGCCGATGGCGTGGTGTCAGTGATTTGTCACCGGTCTGAAATGGGACAGGGCGTGCGGACCAGTTTTCCGATGGTGGTGGCCGATGAGCTGGAAGCCGATCTCAAGCAAGTCCGGGTGGTGCAGGCGCAGGGCAACGAGACTTTGTACGGCAATCAGAATACCGATGGCTCGCGCAGCCTACGCCAATCGCTGGCGCCATTGCGCCGCGTTGGCGCTGCCGCGCGGATGATGCTCGAAGCCGCTGCCGCTGCCGAATGGAAGGTGCCGGTCAGCGAAGTGCAGGCCCGCAATCATGAACTGGTGCACGTGCCGACCGGCCGCAAAATCGGTTTCGGCAAGGTCGCTGCGGCGGCTGCCGCATTGCCGATTCCCGCTACCGAGGCGCTGACACTGAAATCCCCGGCGCAATTTCGCTACATCGGCAAGAGCACGACCAAGCTTATCGACGCCGCCGATATCGTCCATGGCCGCGCACAATTCGGTATCGATGTGCGGCTCGACGGCATGGTCTATGCAGTGGTCGCACGTCCGCCTGTGCTGGGCGGAAAAGTCGTCAGCTTCGACGCTGCCAAGGCCCTGGCCGTGCCGGGCGTGTTGCGCGTCGTCGAAATCAAGGGGACGCCGGGACCGGTGGTCTTCAATCCGCTGGGCGGCGTGGCCGTTATCGCGACCAATACCTGGGCCGCCATCCAGGGCCGGCAAGCGCTGACCATCAACTGGGAAGACGGTCCGAATGCGAGCTACGATTCGGTCGAATTCCGCAAAACGATGGAAGTCGTGGCGCGTGCACCGGCCAAGGCTGTGCGCGATGAAGGCAAGACCATGGAGGTGCTGGCCGCCTCCAAAAAAACCATCAGCGCCGAATACTATTTACCGCATCTGGCGCACGCGACGATGGAGCCGCCGGTGGCCACCGCGCGCTTTGTCGACGGCAAATGCGAAATCTGGGCACCGGTGCAAGCACCGCAAGCTACGGTCGATATCGTCGCCAAACACCTCGGCATCAAGCCCGGGATGGTGACGGTCAACGTCACGCTGCTTGGCGGCGGCTTCGGTCGCAAATCCAAGCCTGACTTTGCCGCCGAAGCAGCGCTGCTGTCGAAAGCCATGGATGGCAAGCCGGTCAAGGTGCAATGGACCCGCGAAGACGATATTCATCATGACTACCTGCATGCGGTATCGGTCGAACATTTCGAGGCAGCGGTCGATGCTGCCGGCAAGCCGACGGCCTGGCTGCATCGTTCGGCCGCACCGACCATCCGCTCGACCTTTGTACCCGGCGCGATGGCACTCGGCGTCAACGAGATGAGCCATACGGCGATCAATATTCCATACGCGATTCCGAACATCCGCATCGAGACGCCGGAAGTCGCGGCCCATGCGCGTATCGGCTGGTTCCGTTCGGTCTACAACATTCCGCATGCGTTTGGCGTGCAGTCATTCATCGCCGAACTGGCCGCTGCGGCCAAGCGCGATCCGAAAGACTATCTGCTCGAACTGATCGGCCCGGCACGCAAACTGAATCCGACCGCGATGGGTGACACCAGCAACTACGGCGAATCGCCGGAGATTTATCCGATCGATACCGGCCGCATGCGTGGCGTGGTTGAACTGGCGGCGGGCAAGGCGCGCTGGGGCCGCAAGCTGCCCAAGGGGCACGGACTCGGCATCGCGATGGCGTATTCGTTCATGAGTTACACGGCTGCCGTGATCGAAGTGGCGGTCGACGACAAGGGCGTGATGCAAGTCGTCGGCGTCGACATGGCGATCGATTGCGGACCGCAAGTCAATCCGGAACGGATCCGCTCGCAAGTCGAGGGAGCCGTGGTCATGGGCATGACGCTGGCGATGAAAGGCGAAATCTCGTTCAAGGCCGGACGGGTTGAGCAATCGAACTTCCATAACTTCGAGCTGTTGCGGCAAAACGAAGTGCCACGTGAAATCCGCGTGCACATGGTCGCACCCGACTATGCGCTGGCTCCCGGCGGTGTCGGCGAACCGCCGCTGCCACCGGTTGCGCCGGCACTGTGCAACGCGATCTTCGCGGCGACCGGCAAACGGATCCGGCAATTGCCGATTCGCAATCAGTTGACTGCGACGTGATGTCGCATCGCTTAAAAAATAACCGGACGACAGCATGACCACGAGCACATTGGTAAGCACTCAGGAACCCGTCAAACCGCCGGCACAAACCCGCGTCGTCGTCGCGGCGCTAGCCGTGATGCTGCTGCTGGCGGTGGCCATCAACCAGACCGTCTCTACCAGGATGGCCTTGCTGTTTGCGACCGGCAGTGCGCTGGGCATCGTGCTGTATCACGCGATGTTCGGTTTTACATCGGCCTTCCGCGTGTTACTGGCTGACGGGCGCAGTGCCGGTTTCCGGGCGCAGATGGTGATGCTGGGCGTGGCTTGTCTGCTGATTTTTCCGGCGCTGGCTAACGGCTCGCTGTTCGGTCAGGCGGTCACGGGCTTTGTGTCGCCATTGAGCGTGTCGGTGGCGGTGGGTGCGTTTCTGTTTGGCGTCGGCATGCAGATGGGTGGCGGCTGCGCGTCGGGCACGCTGTTCGCGGCGGGCGGCGGCAATACGCGAATGTTCGTGACCTTGCTGTTTTTTATCATTGGCTCGGTCATCGGCATCACGCACCTGGGCTGGTGGCAAACGCTGCCGGCCCATGCGCCGGTGTCGCTGGTCAAGTCATTCGGCTGGCCGCTCGCACTGGCGATGAACATCGCTGTCTTCGTCATTGCGTATCGGATAGTGGCGCGCATCGAGCGCGCGCGTCATGGCGTGGTCGCACCGGTCCTGACGATTCGCGGTGCTTCGTGGCTGCGTGGTCCATGGCCATTGCTGGCCGGTGCCGTCGGACTGGCTGTGCTCAACTTCATGACCTTGTATCTGGCCGGTCGGCCATGGGGTATCACGTCGGCATTCGGTCTGTGGGGCGGAATGGCTTTGCAGGCAATGCAGGTACCGATCGAGACCTGGTCGGGCTATTCGTCGCCGGCGATGCAACAGGCACTGGCCGCTCCGGTCCTTGCGGATACGACCTCGGTGATGGATTTCGGCATCATGCTGGGCGCGCTGCTGGCGGCTGGTCTGGCCTGTAAATTCAAACCGGAATGGTCCATCTCCGGCAAGCATTTACTGGCATCGGCGATTGGTGGTCTGCTGCTGGGATATGGCGCACGACTCGCGTATGGCTGCAACATCGGGGCATTTTTTAGTGGGATCGCGTCGGGCAGTTTGCATGGCTGGATGTGGATTGTGTTTGCCTTGATCGGTAATTGGGCGGGGTTGTACTTGCGGCCGCTGTTCAATTTGCCGGTGCCGGTGCGCGCCAGCGCTTGCTAATTCCGGCGCGATAGCTCGGCAAAAAAAATCCGCCACCCGGTCAGACCGGATGGCGGATTTTTTATGTCTGTTCAATCAGGCTGTGAAGGTCGGCATGCGCTTGGCGCGTCGACCGATTGCCATACCGATCAAGCCCAGGCCACCAACCAGCATGCCCCAGGTTTCCGGCTCAGGGACGGCGCTGACGTTGACATTGACGTTGCCGCCGTAGCTGCCGCCATTGCCCAGTACTTTACCGGTGACTTCCAGCGTGTAATTGCCGGGCAGCATGTTTGGTGCGGTGATCAGCCATGCATCGACATAGCCGCTGGAAAAGGCCAGCCCGGTGACGGTGGCGCCGACGGTGGGGATCAGATTGAATCCGGTGATGTTGAGGTCAGTGCTCAAGCCCTTGATCGAGATGACAGCGCCTGTCAGGCTAGAGGCGGCGCTGGTACTGAAGGTGTAGTCGTTGGTGAATGTGTTGCCTATCGTGTTGGCGGCAAAGGTTTTGCCGAAGGCGGTCGTGCCGTGGGTCAGGACCAGCGGTTCGCTGCTGG
>AEPR01000629.1 GCA_000195205.2 Oxalobacteraceae bacterium IMCC9480
ACGATGACCCTGTGCCCACCCTACGGTCAGGGAGGCCGTCCCGCACAAGCTCAAACGCCGTCCGCATCTCAAACAATGCCGAATACAGCGCTACATCCAGTGCACTACACCGGAATTTGCGACGACAGGCGGCGCGCTTGGCGGTAGCTGGTGCGGCATAAAAGTCTTGGGAGCCGCGAGCTCTAGCAGCGGTAGTGACTCAGAAAGACCGTGGCCAGCGCCTGGCGACATGCTGAACCCGCAAAATTTCGACGACGTTTTCGCGCACCCTGTATGGAATGATGTAGTTGGGATGGATGATCAACTCTCTGGTGCCCATCACACGGCCGGGACGTCCCATGACGGGGAATTCGGCCAGGCTATTTGTTTTTGCCTGGATGTCGAGCGCAAACGACTTGGCGCGTTTGGGGTTATCTCTCTCGATTGTTCAACGATAGCCACGAGGTTGGCCAACGCTGTTCTGGTCCACTTAACCGCCATATTTCGCGAAGAAAGAATGGACCTCGCTGTCACTGGCGAACTCGCCACGGTCTGCTTCGGCGATGCCTTGCTTGATATCTTGAATTTGCCAGACCTCAGCGGCGACATAGTCTCTGAGCGCAGCGACGGTAATTGCGCTCTTGTTCCGGCCAGTCGCCTCCATGAGCTTGTCGAGCTGGCTGGCCAGATCGGCAGGGAGGCGGACAGTCATTGATTTGTCGGCGCTTGGTTTCATGATTTCAATTGGTTTGAAGTGGAAAGGTGCTACCCGCCCAGTGTAGGTATTGCACTCTTAAAGTCAACAGGCACGACGGCAGCTTCATTTCAAGCGAATGAACCGCGACATCCCGCACCAGCTCACAACGCCGTGCGCATCTCAAACAACTCCGGAAACAGCACCACATCGAGCATCTTGCGCAAATAGCTGACCCCCGCCGTGCCGCCCGTGCCCGGCTTGAAGCCGATGATGCGTTCGACTGTGGTGACGTGGCGGAAGCGCCAGGTGCGGAAGACGGTTTCGAGGTCGACCAGTTTTTCGGCCAGTTCGTACAGCGCCCAGTACGCAGCCGGGTCGCGGTAGACCGCCAGCCACGCTTGCCGCACCGAGGCGTTGGCGACGGTGGGCAAGGTCGTGCTGCTTGCGAGGCGGTCGGGTCAATCACAAAACCGGTCTGTGCCAGCAAGGCAATCGCGGCGTCGTAGATCGATGGCGCATGCAGTGCCGCGTCCAGCGTCGCATGCGCCACCGGATGGCTGGCGTGAACTGCCAGCAGTGCCGGATTCTTGTTGCCGAGGATGAATTCGACCTCGCGATATTGTGCTGACTGGAATCCCGACGAGCTGCCGAGATACGGTCGGATCGCGCTGTATTCGGTCGGTGTCATCGTCGCCAGCACATCCCAGGCATGCACCAGCTGGTCCATGATGCGGGCCACGCGGGCCAGCATCTTGAAGGCTGGCGGCAGGTCATTGCGCTGCAGCTGGATGCGCACCGCATGCAGTTCGTGCAGCATCAGTTTCATCCAGAGTTCGCTGGTCTGGTGCTGGACGATGAAGAGCATTTCATTGTGGTCGGGCGAGCGCGGATGCTGGGCTGACAGCAGCTGGTCGAGGGCGAGGTAATCGCCGTAGCTCATCGATGTGCTGAAGTCAGTTTGCGCGTCGTGCCACGGTGCGGCTTTGTCGTCACTCATGACTGGCTCAGGTGACCGTGGCGCGCTCGCCGGCCAGGTCGTAATCGGCCTTGTCGAGGATCTGTGCCAGTGTGTCGACCGCGTCCCAGACATCGACATAGCGGGTGTACAGCGGCGTGAAACCGAAGCGCAGGATGTGCGGTTCGCGGTAGTCGCCGATGACGCCGCGTGCGATGAGTGACTGCATGACCGGGTAGCCGTGCGGATGCGTGAAGCTGACATGGCTGCCGCGTTGCGCATGCGCGCGCGGGGTGACCAGTTGCAGCGGATGCGCGGCGCAGCGTTGTTCGACCAGCGTGATGAACAGGTCGGTCAGCGCCAGCGACTTGGCACGCAGTGCCGCCATCGAGGTCTGGCCGAACAGTGCCAGTCCGCATTCGACCAGCGCCAGCGAGACCATCGGCTGGGTGCCGCACAGCGCGCGCCGGATGCCGGCGGCGGGGACGAAAGACGGGTCCATCGCGAACGGTGCAGCATGGCCCCACCAGCCCGACAACGGATGATCAAAGCTGGCCTGATGACGCGCTGCGACCCAGATGAAGGCCGGTGCGCCGGGGCCGCCATTGAGGTATTTGTACGTGCAGCCGACGGCGTAATCGGCGTCGTCGCCTTGCAGGTCGATCGGCACGGCACCGGCCGAATGGGCCAGATCCCAGACTGTCAGTGCGCCGTGAGCGTGGGCGAGGCGATTGATCGCGGCCATGTCGAGCAGGCGGCCGCTGCGGTAGTTCACATGGGTCAGCATGACGATGGCGGTGTCGGCATCGATGGCACCGGCGAGCTCATCGGGCGAATCGACCAGCCGCAACTGGTAGCCGCGATCGAGCCAGCGCGCCAGGCCATCGGCCATGTACAGGTCGGTCGGGAAGTTGCTGCGTTCGCTGACGATGATGCGCCGCGCTGCGTTGGCCGGGCTGCCGGCCTGCCGTTGCAGGGCGCCGGCCAGTGCCTTGAACAGGTTTAGTGAGGTGGTGTCGGTGACGACGACCTCATCGGCAGCGGCACCGATCAGCGGTGCCAGCAGGTCGCCCAGACGCGATGGCAGGTCGAACCAGCCGGCCTGATTCCAGCTGCGGATCAGGTCGTGGCCCCATTCGTGTTCGATCACTTGCTGCGCGCGGGCCAGCGCGGCTTTCGGGCGTGCGCCCAGCGAATTACCGTCGAGGTAAATCACGCCATCGGGCAAGGCGAACTGCTCGCGCAGCGGTGCCAGCGGATCCTGCTGGTCGAGGGTGAGGGTGTCAGTACGCTGCATCATGGGTGCTTCAATGTCCGGAGAATGGCACGGACCGGACTGGCGTCGAGTCCCTGCAGTTTGAGGGGAAGGGCAATGAGTTCGTAATCGCCATCGGGGACGTCGTCGAGCACGATGCCTTCGAGGATCGCCATGCGGTGGCGGCGCACTGCGTGGTGCGCGTCCATCGTGCTCGAGGTTTGCGGATCGAGCGAGGGCGTGTCGATGCCGATCAGCAGCGCGCCGTGCGTGGCCAGCAGTGCGATGGTGCCGGCCGAGACACTGGCAAACGCGCTATCCCAGTTGGCTTGCGGTGCCTGCGCATAGGTGCGCAGCAGGACGCGCGCGGGCAGGTCGGCGATAGCGTGCGCGATGTGCTGCGGCTCGACCACGGACACACCGATACAGCTGATGACGCGACACGGTCCGAGGTAGGGCAGCAGCGCTACCGCATCGATGCTGTCGCCGTTGGCATCGTAATGCGATGGCGCATCGCAGTGGGCACCGGTGTGGGTCGATAGCGTGATGCGGCTTACCTTGACCGGACAGCCATCGGCCATCTCCCAGGTGGTGGCTGACGAGAATGGCGTGTCGCCCGGCCAGACCGGAATTGCCGGTCCGAGCAGCGGGCTGATGTCCCACAGATCCTTGCTCACGGTGCGCTGCGGAAGGTGTTGCGACCGGCCGCCTTGGCCGCGTACAGCGCTTCATCGGCGCGCCGCAACAGCGCGCTGCCGTTGTTGTCATTGATCTTGCCGACCGCGATGCCGATGCTGGTGCTGATGCGGCGCGGCACGCCGAGGATGTCGAAATCGGTGCTCATGGCGCTGATGATCTTGGCGGCGACCTTGCTGCTTTCTTCGGGCAATTGCAGGCCTTCGAGGATGATGACGAATTCATCGCCGGCCAGGCGCGAGACGGTATCGGTCTGGCGCACCGAGTGCAGCAGCCGGCGCGCAAATTCGCACAGTACTTCGTCGCCGCTGTGATGGCCGAGCGTGTCGTTGATCGATTTGAAGTGGTCAATGTCAAGGAACATCAGCGCCATCGCATGGCCGCTGCGGCGGCTGCGCGCCATGGCTTCGGCGAGTTTTTCATCGAACTGGTTACGGTTGGGCAGGCCGGTCAGCGTGTCGTGACGGGCCAGCACGCGCAACTGGTTTTCGACCAGCTTGAGGGTGGTGATGTCGTTGATCATGCCGCACACGCCGCTGAGCTGTTGCTGGTCGTCGAACTGCGGCAGATAGGCAGCCTGGTAATAGCGCGGACTGCCATCCTGGCGCGCCTCGAATTCAAAACGGGCGACCTTGCCCTCGCGGGCCTGGTCGTAATACTGCTTGTGGCGCGCGTATTCGTCGGCTGTCAGCAGATCGGCGACGCGCTGGCCGGTGATTTGTGCGAGCGGCCGGCCAAACCATTGTTCGTGCGGCAGGTTGTTGAACCGGTAGCGCTCGTCGTTATCGATGTAGCTGACCAGCGCCGGCAGGCTGTCGGTGACATTGCGCAGCAGGGTTTCGCTGGCACGCTGATGCAGTTCGGCCTGCTTGCGTTCGGTGATGTCGAGCACCATCGAATAAAAGCCGACGACCGCACCGCCGGCATCGACATCGGGCAGGTAGTCATGCAGAAAATAGCGCCCACCGAGTTGGCCGGAATGCTGTTCGAAGCTGACCCGTTCGCCACCCAGCACCCGGCGGACGTCGCCGGTGATGGCAGCGTATCCGGCTTCGCCGGTGACTTCGCGCACCGTCAGGCCGAGGACTTTTTCGGGCGGCAGGTTGAGGATGGTTTCGTAGTAGGCATTGCAGAAGCGATAGTGCTGCTCGGCGTCGATGTAGGCGATCAGCGCCGGCATGTTGTCGGTGATCATGCGCAAGCGCATCTCGCTGCGGGCGAAGGTGTGCTGCGCGCGTTTGAGTTCGGTGATGTCTTCGGCCAGCGCAATGAAGCCGGCGATGCTGCCATCGGCTGCGGCTTCGGGCATGTAGCTGACGCGTTCCCAGCGCAGCGTGCCGGTATGGGTGACCAGTCGTTCGAAGTTGGCAGCTTTGCCGCTCAGGACATCGCGCATGAACGGTTCGCTCTGGGCAAACACATCGGCACCGAGCAGGTCGGCCGCGGCCATGCCTTCGACCTGGCCGGGGGCGACGCCATAGGCTGCTTCGTACATGCGGTTGGCAAAGACCACCTTGCAGTCGGGATCGACATACGCGACGAGTGCCGGGATGTTGTCGGCAATCAGGCGCAAGCGCTGCTGGCTGGTTTCGTGGTGCCGGAGAATTTTGTCCTGCTCCTGGCGCAGGAGATCGAAGGCGCGGCTCAGGTCGGCGACGACGTCGTCCGTATCGGGGATATCCGGATGGCGTGCCTGCATGAGCTGGCGCAATTGCTGCAACGGGACGAGCTGGCGATGGATGGTGCGCAGGGCCAGCGCCCCGAAGAACGTCGCCAGTAACAGGGCTGCCACCAGGATGACTTGTCCAACGCCAGTCCACACACCGTCGCCGGACAGCACGGCGGGACTGGCCGGAATCAGTGCGATGCCGGCTAGCGTGGCCAGCAGTATTGCCAGGCTGGTGATCAGCGCAGTGCGGGTGGTCAGGGAAAACAGGTCCAGAAAGCGCATGTCCGGAGGTCTCTCGCAGGAGGTCAAAGCCGTCGCGGTGTCAAAGCGACACCACTGACGCACCTTACCATGCAGCCGTCCTTACATTTGCTTGAACAGATGAACAAAACTGCGGCTCACTTCCAGCTTGTCGGGTCGTCCCTTGACCAGCACCAGCTGGCGTCCGCGCAGGTCGCGGGTGACGCCCTCGATGGCATCGGCATTGACCAGCGTCGAACGATGGATTTGCCAGAACCGGGCCGGATCCAGTTCGGCGACCAGTTCGCGCACCGGCTTGCGTATGAGTGCTTCGTAACGCACCGTCTGGACCCGCGTGTATTTGTCATCGGACTGGAAAAACAGGATTTCGGCCACCGCGATAAGTCGTATCTCTTGCCCGACCGATGCCTGTATCCATTGCAGATAAACCGGCTTGGCCGCCAGTCCGAGCTGCTGCGCCAGTTGGGCCAGCACGCCGTCGAGTGCCGCGGGCGGCGTCGCCAGCCGGGCTTTCAGGCGCGCCACGGTCAGGCGCAGGCGCTCCGGTTCTACCGGTTTGAGCAAGTAATCGATCGCACCGTGCTCGAAGGCATCGATGGCGTACTGGTCGTAGGCGGTTACGAAGACGATGTGGCTGGCATTGCCGATGGCCTGCGCCGCGTCGAGTCCGTTCTTGCCCGGCATGCGGATATCGAGGAACACGAAGTCGGGCCGGTGTTCGGCCGCCAGCGTGACGGCTTCGTCGCCGTTGCGGGCTTCGGCGATGATCTCGAGTTCCGGCCAGGCCTGGCTCAGGCGCAAGCGCAACTGGTCGCGCATCAGGCGTTCATCGTCGGCAATCAGGGCAGTAGGCATAGGGGACTCGTTAGCGGGCCAGCGTGTAGGGAACTTCGATGGTGGCAATCACGCCGCCGCTCGGGTTGGGCATGATGATCAGCTGGGCGTTATTTCCATGCATCAGGGCGAGCCGTTCACGGATGTTGTGCAGGCCGAGACCGGTGCCGTCGCTGGCAACCGCACCAAAACCGAGGCCGGTATCGGCCACCGAGACCCGCAATCTGTTGTGGGCAACTTCGGCCGAGATGCGCAGGCTGCCGCCTTCCGGCTTGCCTTCGAGTCCGTGCTTGATGGCGTTCTCCACCAGCGATTGCAGCATCATCGGCGGGAAGGCGGCGCTGCGCAGTCCTTCGGCGATACGGCAATCGACGATCAGCCGTTCTTCCATGCGCATTTTGAGTAACTCAAGATAGGCGCTGACCATGTCGGCTTCCCGACCGAGATTGGTCACTGGTGCGCTGTCGCGGATTTGCGGCAGGACGGCGCGCAAGTACTGGATCAGGCTGTGCTGCATGCGCGCTGCACGCGGCGGATCGGTTTCGATCAGGTGTTCGACCGAGGCCAGCGTGTTGAACAGGAAGTGCGGTTCGACTTGCGCCTGCATCATTTGCATGCGCGCTTCGCTGACCTGGCGCTGCATCGCTTCGCGTTCGGCGGCGGCGTTGGCAATCGCAGCCTGGGCTTCGGCGCGTTTTTTTCCGCCCATCAGGGCCTTCGTGCCAAACAGGCCCAGCACCAGCAGCAACACAAAATTCATGAACCAGTCGGACGAGGTTTCACGCCAGGTTTCGGCTTTCCGGGTGGCTGCATCATCGACGGCGTCGGCGATGACTTCCTGCACTTGCTGGCTCACTTCGGGTGGCAGCTTGATGTGGACGTCCTCGCTATCCGGAGTGGTGGTGCTGTCCGGCTTGCTGTCATGGATATGGATGCCGGTGGAATCGATGGTGATCCGGGATTCGCCGTTATTGACCAGCTTCGAGTGGCCGCCGACCGGCTTGGCGGACGGCCCGTGCCCGGACACATTGACCTTGTTCGACGTGAACAAGGTTTCCTGCGTGATCGCGCCGGCTGCCAGCACCAGCATCGCGAACAGGAAAAATTTCCACCACGACAGTTGCGTGACCCAGGTCGCGGTGGTGTCGAATGCCCGCGCCAGTTTGTCAGGCAGGGTGGTCAGGAATTGCTTGCAGGTCGCGGTGAAGTTCGGGTTCATGGTGTGGGCCGGAATGGGACATGCAATTTGTTTAGGCCTCAGTGTAACTTCCACCGGGGCGGCTTGGCGTGCGGGTATTGTGAAAATGCAATGCCGGTTTAGCTCTTGTGGTCGGCAGACCGGACAGCGCGTTCTTGCTGGATGGTTTGCGCCAGCCGGTATTTTTCGGCGGGGGCTAGCCGCTTGCCGATGACGACGACGGGTGGCAAGACGATGACCTTGGTCCGGGCTGCGACGGGCGGGGTGTTTGTCCGGTCGGCGGCGTGGGTGGCGGTGGTGGCCATAGCGGCGAGCAGGATGAGGCTGTGGAGTGTGCGGAGCGATTTCATTTGGCTTCCTTCCAGGGGTTCGTTGCGATGAACACACTGTAGGTAGAAGCCATTGGCGTCGCCATGCGATTGCGACGGGCTGCATTTTCGGTGGCATGAGGGTTCGAAAATGCGGGATGGGCCGTGTTGGCGGGGAGGTGACGTTGTTACCGGGCGTTCGTTCCGGGTTTGTTGAAGGAAGCTGTCGAAGTCGCACCTGCCGTTGCGCTAGCCGTTGATTCTTGGCACATCCCGCAAACCGTTTGTCCTGAGTCTGTCGAGGGCGCACCTGCCGTTGCACTGGCCGTTGAGTCTTGGCACATCCCGCAAACCGTTCGTCCTGAGCTTGTCGA
>AEPR01000628.1 GCA_000195205.2 Oxalobacteraceae bacterium IMCC9480
AGCGCCCTTCGACAAGCTCAGGGTGAACGGCTCGGAGGGGCACAGACACCGAACGGTTCGCAGGTTCGCTAACACCGGATGGCTTGCGGATACGCCCTCCGACGGCTCCTGAATCCATCATCAAAAATTCGCATTGTGCATCCAGGCAGCCAACGCAGCCCCGATCAATGGCCCGATCACCGGCACCCATGCATAGCCCCAGTCACTGTCGCGCTTGCCGGAAATCGGCAGCAGGGCGTGCATGATGCGCGGGCCGAGGTCGCGTGCCGGATTGATCGCATAGCCGGTCGTGCCGCCCAGCGAGACACCGATGCCGACCACCAGCAAGCCGACCGGCAAGGCATTCATGGCGCCCAGTCCGAAGCGCGGCGCCGCCATGCTCAGGACCGCAAATACCAGTACGAAGGACGCGATGATTTCCGACAGCAGGTTGGCCCGCACACCGCGGATTGCCGGGCCGGTGCAGAACACCGCGAGCTTGGCATCGGCGTCCTCCGTCACATCGAAATGCTGCTGGTAGATCACCCAGACCAGCAACGCGCCGGCCATGCCGCCGGCCATCTGCGCTGCGATGTAGCCGGGTACCAGGTCCCAGGGAAATTTATTGGCCAGTGCCAGGGCTATCGTGACGACCGGATTCAGATGACCGCCGCTGGCCGCTGCCGTGCACAGCACACCGACAAATACGGCCATGCCCCAGCCGAGGGCAATGACGATCAGGCCACTGTCGTGGCCCTTGGTTTTTTTCAGCAGGACGTTGGCGACGACACCGTCGCCCAGCAGGACCAGTAGCGCGGTGCCGGTAAATTCAGCAAACAAAGGACTCATCACGATAGGGTTCCGGTCACTAGTGAAAAGGGATCAGAGACGTTGCGTCTCAGAGCGTATCGGCCCAGACCTTGCTGGCGTGGATCGCCCGCTTCCAGCCCTTGAGTCCCTGCTGTGCCTGGCTGTTATCGCTCGCCGGCGTGAAGCGTTTGTCGAGCGCCCACTGGCCCTGGATTTCGTCGATGTCTTTCCAGTAGCCGACAGCGAGGCCGGCCAGATACGCAGCACCGAGTGCCGTGGTTTCGGTGATCTTCGGCCGCACCACCTCGACGCCAAGAATGTCCGACTGAAACTGCATCAGCAGGTCGTTGGCCACCGCGCCGCCGTCGACGCGCAACTCGGTAATCTTGCAGTCCATGTCGGCTTCCATGGCCCTGAGCACATCGTGCGACTGGTAGGCGATGCTGTCGAGACCGGCGCGGGCCACGTGGGCGGCGGTGGTGCCGCGCGTCAGGCCGAACATGGTGCCGCGCGCACGTGCATTCCAGTGCGGCGCGCCGAGGCCGACAAAGGCCGGCACCAGATACACGCCGTCGCTGTCGGGCACCGACCGCGCCAGCGCTTCGATCTGCGCGGCATTGCTGATGATGCCCAGGCCATCGCGCAGCCACTGCACCACAGCGCCACCGATGAAGATGCTGCCCTCCAGCGCATAGTTGACCTGGTCGCCGATTTTCCAGGCGATCGTGGTGATCAGGTCGTTCTTTGATTCGACCGGCTTGTCACCGGTATTCATCACCAGGAAGCAGCCGGTGCCGTAGGTATTCTTGACCATGCCGGGCTGCGTGCACATCTGGCCGAACAGCGCCGCGTGCTGGTCGCCGGCAATCCCGGCCAGCGGGATGGCGGTCGCAAAAACGGTGGTCTTGGTCTTGCCGTAAATTTCGGAGGACGAGCGTACTTCCGGCAACATACTGCGCGGGATATCGAGCATATCGAGCAGTTCATCATCCCACTCCAGCGTATGAATATTGAACAGCATGGTCCGTGCCGCATTGGTGACATCGGTGACGTGCAGTTCATGCTTGGTGAAGTTCCAGACCAGCCAGCTGTCAACCGTTCCGAAGCAGAGTTTGCCCTCGTTGGCCCGCTCGCGCGCACCGTCGACGTTGTCGAGAATCCAGCGGATCTTGGTGCCCGAAAAGTACGAGTCGATCGGCAGGCCGGTCTTGGACCTGACCATTTTTTCGAGGCCGCGCTCTTTGAGTTCATCGCAAAATGCGGCGGTGCGTCGGTCCTGCCAGACGATCGCGTTGTACAACGGCCGGCCGGTTTCGCGATCCCAGACGATGGTGGTTTCGCGCTGGTTGCTGATGCCGATGGCGGCGATGGAGG
>AEPR01000627.1 GCA_000195205.2 Oxalobacteraceae bacterium IMCC9480
TGCCCTTCGGTTATTGCACCCTACGATTGTTGCGTTAGCAGGCTAGTCCGGTATCGCGATCGCATCTTCAAATCCGCCTGCCCAATTCGCGGGATACACGCCTTGCGACACCAGCCTGTGAAAGGTCGAATACGGCCAGTCGCAGACGCGTGTCACGAGTCCGTGCTTCAACGGATTGAGATGGGCATAGTCCATGTGTGCGGCATAGTCGTCGGCGTCACGAATCAAGTGCTCCCAGTAACGGCGCTGCCAGATTCCGCGCTCTCCCCGCTTGATGCGCGACGCATTGCGTGATTCCCGGGCAGGAATCCCTTCTGAAAATTTCATCTTGATCAGTCGCCAGCGCACTGCGAAGTCGGTGTCGCCAGCAGGTAGCTCAATGATGCAATGCAGGTGCTCGGGCAACACAACCCATGCGTGAATCACGAAAGGATGACTGTGTCTGACTTCGCGGACGGCCTGGCGCAGCAGCGCGATATGCCGCGTCAGCAAATCGCTACCGCGCCGCTGATGGAGAACAACAGTAAAAAAGTAGGTGCCGCCCTGTTGCCAGGCGCGTCGGTAGTCAGGCATCGTCGCAAGGTGCCAGAGCCTGGTAACTGTTGCAATGCGCCGCGCATTCTTGCAGCGTGTCTTGTGGCGGACGGATACCGATGCAGGCGTTGCGGAGACAAAGTTGTTCGTTTGACGACCGCACGACCGACGGCAGGATCATTCAAGGTAGGG
>AEPR01000626.1 GCA_000195205.2 Oxalobacteraceae bacterium IMCC9480
AAAATCGGCTTGACCGCCAGCAGTCTGCTGTTGGGAGCCTCCAGCGGTCGCGAGGGTCCGTCGGTGCAGGTCGGGGCTGCAGTGATGTTGTCGTGGGGACGGTGGTGGCACGAAAAACTCGGCTTGCGTCTGGGCTTCCGTCCGGAAGCGCTGATTGCGGCTGGTGCAGCCGGCGGTCTTGCCGCCGCGTTCAACACGCCGCTTGCCGGTATCGTTTTTGCGATTGAAGAACTGGGCCGCAACAGTGCGATCCGCTGGGACCGGATTGTGCTGTCCGGCGTGCTGACGGCGGGATTTTTATCGCTGGCCTTGCTTGGCGGGCAATCTTATTTCAGGATCGATGAATCAGTGCTGATCCTGCGCGAATCATGGAAGGGTGTCCTGTTATGCGCCTTGATCAACGGCGTCCTGGGCGGCTTGTTCTCCAAAATATTGCTGATGGGACCAACCGGCATGTTGCCCGCGCGCTGGCGTCATATTCCAATGAAGCGTCCACTCCTCATTGCCTTTGCCTGCGGCCTGGTGGTGGCCGTCGTCGGTTGGTCGGTCAATGGCTCCATTTATGGCACCGGCTACTCGCAAACCGCAGCCCTGCTCAATGGCAGGTCGCCTGACGGCCAGTGGTTCGGGATGGCGAAATGGCTGGCAACGGTCGCCACCTATTTCGCGGGCATACCGGGCGGTATTTTCACGCCATGCCTGGCCATCGGGGCCGGTATCGGCGAAAACATCGCGCTCCTGTTTGGCGGGCTGATGGAGCCAAGGATATTCGCGCTGATTTCGATGGCCGCCTTTCTGGCTGCCGCCACACAAGCTCCCATTACAGCCAGCGTGATCGTGATGGAAATGACGAAAAGCCATGACGCCACGCTGTATCTGCTCGCGGCGACCCTGATCGCTTCATTTGTTGCCCGACAACTCAGTCCGCATGCTTTTTATCATTCCGTGGCACGGCAATTCCGGCGCGAAGCACTCGCCCTTGACCATCCGCCGGTTTCCGCACCGCCGGTGCCGACCGGCAAGCATTGAGACTGCCGGCGGGATGAGCGCTCCCGCCGGCAGCGCAATGTATATCAACTGCTCCAGGACTTTTTCTTGTGACGCATCAACGATGTTCTTTCGAACTCGTAAGTAAGAAATATTAAGCCAAAGAATATCCAAGAAAACTATTTTATATTTGATCCTGGTCAATTCTGAAAAGCCCAAATTTCTTTTATTAACGATTATATTCACTCCTGATTATTTATTATCTGCTTGGCAGGATAGCTACAAGATAAGCTGTTTTACTCGCCCCGATTTTATAAGCGGGATTAAGTATGCCTGCGCCAGAAAAAATCAATGACGACGGTTTTCTTATCGCCATCATTATCGCCATCAATCAGGAGGTTAATCATGATTCAAAGCTCGACAAATTTCGAGCCGTTCAGCGCAAGCAGCCTGCCCAGGAGGCTGCGGGACGTTGATGATTCCTTTCGGGGATTCCAATTGGCACCTGGTTTCGGGGAGGGTGATGCTGGACCGAAGATAAAAATAAACATCTCGGAAAATGAACAGAATTATCAAGTCAAAGCTGAAATTCCCGGATTAAAAAAAGAGGATATCAAGATTGATATCGATAAAAACCAGGTATCAATTACGACCGAAACAAAAAGAGAGCTTTGCGGGAATGAAGGCGGAACACTACTGCATAGCGAACGTTATTATGGAAAATCGTATCGTCGATTAATATTGGCATCCGATATCGATGAAGCCCATATCATTGCGACATATCAGGATGGCATATTGGATTTAACGTTACCGAAAAAGCCGGGCGGGAGCGGAAAACAGATAGCCGTTATTTGATCGCCGGAGGTGGCGCTCATCAGCGCTAACCTTGCTCCCGTAGGGTGGGCACAGGGCCATCGTGCCCA
>AEPR01000625.1 GCA_000195205.2 Oxalobacteraceae bacterium IMCC9480
GTGCAACACGTTAATGGATCGTAGCCGATTTTATCAATCAAATCAAAAATCGCATTAACCGATTTAAGGAACCGCTGATTTCATCGATTTTCGAGCGCCAAGCACAAGGTAAGTCGTTGATTCTACTGATACTAAAATTCTGGGGGTTGATTAAATCAGCGCCTCATTAAGGAAACGCTGATTTAATCGCCTGTTTTTGATATGAAAATTCTGCTGTCGTTCAATTTTAACGAGGCCGGGCGGAGTCAAGAACCAAGTACAAAACGTAAATCGCTTCCTCGAATTTCGCCACATACGTCACTCGAAATATCCCGAATGTATCCCTGATGCGAATTTCCCGTGCCCCTTGTCCGACATCATCAAATGGCTTCCAATTGTCGGGGTCCAGACCCGCCTGAATCTTTCCAAGCTGGAACCCGGCTTCGCAACGCGGATCGTCTGGAAATTTGAGGATGTCGGCCTAAGTGGATCCAATTCATCGAATTTCTTTATCTTTTTTTGTGGTGTGAAAGTTTATATACAATTGCCGATCTGCGCCGCTATCCTGACGAACACACTCGGTCCTACGCCTTGCCACTCGGCCAGTGCAGCATCTTCAGTCCACAAAGTCAGGCTGCCACGCCGCCGCAGTACCGTTTCATATGCTAACCAGTTCTGCACCTTGAATTTCATCTTCGGAATGTGATGACGACGGTCAGTGTTGTGCTTGTTTGGCATCGGAATGGCGTTAGTGCACTTCAAAGTTGAAGGCGACAGTCACCCCAACCCCTAGCCGATTATGATCAACATGGTGCCGAGCGACAGCTTCGGCAAAGCTGTCGTCTTGAGTTCATTGACCTTCCAGGGCAAGTCGCTACTGGACGCTGAAAAATCAGCACGCTAACTCGTGCACGTTATTTGGGCCGTGGCTTCGTCAGATCCTTGTCGGGCTGACTCAGCGTCCCTTGCCTTAGCTCGCCTACTGCCATGGCAACTGCCCGTGCAACATTACGGACTTCGTCCTGCACCGCCAGATCCTTGTCCAGCGTCGCGTGGCTATCTGCATAGGATTCGTAATACCCAATGTAGCGATCCAGCAGTGCGCCCGCTCCCGCATCGATCAGCCCCATCCAGTCGAGCCAATCAGATAGGCTGCGGCGTACGCCTTCTATGCCAGCCACGTCGCCATGAACAACTAGCCCGTAAGCCCGACCTGCCAGATGTTTCGGGTAGTTCCACCCGGCCAGTTCGATGTCCTTCGCTTTTTCGGCATTTTTTCCGCTGGTGGAGGTGGGGTCAGGATTGCCGCCGTCGGCACAGACCAGACGATCAATCATTAGCTTTAGGACCCCCGGCGTCTGGTACCAGTACACAGGTGTGAGGATGATGACCGCATGTGCCGCGACCCATTTCTGGTAGATGTCCGCCATCCAGTCGTTGGTCTGCCGTTGCCCGTGATTCGGATAGCAGCTGCAAGGCCAGTGGCACAAGGGCATCGCCGTTGATGCACACCCTTTGCAGGGATGAATATGTTTGTCGTAATCCGATGTCAGCAAGCTCAGATCGAGCAGATCCACCTCGATGTGCTGCGCCTCTAGGATCTCTTGCGCCAGGCAGGTTAGGCGCCAGGTTTTTGATATCTCACCGGGGCAGCTACCGTCATTGCGTGCCGAGCCGCAAATCAGCAGGACACGCGATGGCGTGCGTGCGTCTTTTTGCTGGATTTCGAGTGTAGCAAGCTGTTTGCTGTCGGCTTTCCACTGCGCCGAGAGGTCGTAATCGGGATCTGCAAAGCCGGGTCCGGCCTTTTCGGTGACGGGGGATTTATGGCCTTCCACATAGTTGGTCCAAGCGACCTGTTCGACGCTTGACAGCGCATCCTTGACCGTATCGAACGCCGGATCGGCGAAAGACCGCTGGAATTGCAAATGAAATTCATCTCGCCCAAGTGGGGGCGGGGCTTGGCCTGTGCGAGGCTTGGTCATGGGGTCTCCCGTTCAATACGAAGACTTTTATTCTTTATCGAATATTTGCCTGAGTCTGTCTGCCAGCGCACACGGCGCGACCATTAACCTCGGCCATGAAGCAGCGTCGGATCCATATCGGGTTCGTCACTATTTTGCCGAATGGCAGGTTACTAGCCCAGCCAGTGCCGCAATCCATCCCAGCTCAGCTTCAACCCGGTCAGCAATAGGAAGCCATACAAGATCCGGTAAAACACCTTTGCATCGATGCGGTCATGCATCCGCGCGCCCAGCTTCACGCCGACCGGTGCCAGCGACGACAGCACTGCCGCCGTGGCGAGGTTGTCGAGAGTGAGCTGGCAAAGCAGCGCATAGGGGGTCTACGCCGGAACCCCCGGAAATTTTGTCTCCTAAAATTTAACTTAGCC
>AEPR01000624.1 GCA_000195205.2 Oxalobacteraceae bacterium IMCC9480
TGGCTGCCCAGCTTCCACACACAACTTATTGAGACGTGCCTTAATAACTTTTCCTTGTCCGCTATCTTCGTCGCGCATCACAATAAACTGTGTATTGGGCCGAATCCAGCCTTTCATTCTCTTGCTTAACCGTTTTTCTAAATCTTGTTTTCCTTCAAACACCATATAGTGGACCTGAACATCTTTGGGTAAAATGCGTATCAATATGCGTGACAGAAAATCTTGAGCAGACGGTTCCTCGAGCAAAAAAACTAGATGCTCAATCATGGGTTTGCACCTTGAAAGAGCCCTTCTTTCCATAGATAGCCCATTTGATCGCCCTCAGCCATATATTTTTTTAGCTGGGCATCGTCACTTGCCCGATGAATTGTCGTATAGCCATTTTCTTTCACTAACCAGAAAACTTCATTTAAGTTCACTGCATTTAGAAAATCTGGAGAGTGAGATGTGACGAAAACCTGCCCTCCACGTTCAGCGTAAGATCTGAATTCCTCCGCAAGATCCCATAGCAACGATGGATATAATTGATTTTCTGGTTCTTCAACACAAAGTAAAGGATGAGGGATTGGATCATACAAAAGAACTAAATATGCCAACATTTTAATTGTGCCGTCTGATACATACCGTGCCAGAAAAGGTTCTTCAAAAGATCCATCTTGGAATTTGAGAAGTACGCGACCCTCCTCAGTTGTCTTCGCTTCGACTTTTGTAACACCTGGGACTCTTGCTTGCAGACGCTCTAATATAGTAAGAAAGATATCGTGATGCTGTTTAAATAGATACTCAATTACAAGGGAAAGATTTTCACCTTCTCTAGATAAATGCTCCGCGTAACCAGCTTCAACTTCAGGGCGTGCTCTGCTTATATGAAAATCTGATAAATGCCAATTTTCAATTAGATTTCCTAGCGCAACAACTGCTGGAAATCGTTCAAACTGTGCTAGTCCTTTGATCGCCAAAATATCGGGGCTTTTAAGCTTCTGTTGCTCTCTCTTCAGGTCTGTCTCGTCAGAAATCGAGTCGAGCTCGTTGGTCACAGCCTCACCCACACCATTAGAAAAATCTAGAAAATGCCATGGTTGTCCACTACTTCCACGTCGATATTTTAGAATTTCACGTGCTACCACTGGCCTCCCGCCCACCTCATCAATATGAAGTTCATAAGTAATGAGCTGGCTTTTCTTGCTCGATAGAACTGTGCGAAGTTTTATCTCTATTTCGATTGGACCGGAAGTATTTCTACTTCTGACTTCACTAAACCCTTTACTTCCACCAAGCTTTCCTAATGCGGCAGTTAAATTTGTTGTCATAGCATCACGGAGAAAAGCGAACACCGAGAAAAGCGTACTCTTACCTGTACCGTTTGCTCCAACAAGCACGCAGAATCTTGGAATATCACGCAGTGTAATTTCTCGAAAACTGCGAAAGTTTTTTAATCTAATTGATTCGACTTGCATATTCTTCCCTAAATTTAATATTATTCTTTGCTAGAAAGGCCGCCTCTGCCCGATTGTATAAGCGCGTGAACTGGGTTATCGACCCAAAGCGGACGTTTCATTGTTGCAAATTGTGCGTTTTCAGAACCAGTCTATCTGTAGTCTGGCTCATGTAATGAACGAGCCCGGCAAATTCAGTAATAACCATGATTCCTTCAGTCAGATACGCCCAAGATTGATATCCCGGCAGGTACGTCGACGTATCTATCAAGGCAACAACTTGCCCTCTGTATTTGTTGTAAATCCTCGCGATGCCCCCAGCATGAATCGGAGCACCGTTTTCATACTTTATTTCGTCTCTATCGATACATGTCTGCATTTTGCCGATTGTACGCGCGCGCGAACTGGTGCTATCAACCAAAAGCCGACGTTAAGGGTGCAAGTTCGGTGACTTGAAATTTCTTGGGCGCGCCATCGAGAGTAATCGCGATCCACGACACCGTCGGCAGCTCGGCCAGCTGGTAGCGGCTTGCTTGGGCATGCATGGTACGAGCGAAGCCCCTCGAGCACATGTACGTAACAGTGGTTGTTGTAGTGCCGTCGTGCATCATTAAGGAGCTCCATGGTACTGCGACGAGCAATTTTAGCCATTGCAACAATTTCATGTTTGTGAGTATCAGATAGCTGGCAGTAGCCAACGCAAAACTACTTAACGTAACTTAATATTAACATTTCACACATTTCGGATTTAAATTCCGGTCGGTCTCGGCTTTACAGGCAGCGGCGGCGATGGCAATCCCGCTCCATGCGGGGACGTTGGTAACGGCGGTAACGACGGTAACAGCGGTGATAGTAATCTCCGTTCTCGCGAACTTCCTTTAACAAGATTCCTGTTATTACCTTTTGCGTGGCGGGCACTTAGGCATGTTTCTTAGTAAGGGTTCTAAGGAATGTGCTTAAGGGAGCTGCCGTGCGGGCATCCGTACGGGTTCGAATAGACATCTCTAAGGCTATGCGTAGGCGAACCTAAGGATGCATGCCTAAGGGAATGTATTGATAGATACTCTGAACGCGCCACCCGGTTGAATTGAGAGGTAATACCGGTAACTGCCTTGATGCATTTTGCGATAGCAATGTTCGTTACTGGTGTTACCGGCGTTACCGGTTGTTCGAGAGCCCGCCTATGCGTTGTCATACCGAAATACATATACCTTAGTTGATCCCAATCCTGGTAACCGCGTGTTTTGTGACGGCTGACCATCTTTACTTGGCAGAAGCAAGCCCAAATCGATCAAAACACGTTTTACCGTTTTTTCATTGAAACCCTGGCATATATCTGAACGAAACGCGTCCGGTAAGACTAGAAATTCGCGCGAGCCATTTTCTCCGCTTCTAAAAAATCCGGCCCTGTTGTGTACACGTTGTTCATCGTTCGCCCGCAGGTCTTCAAACCTGCTTGCACCATGCTTTTCAAAGAACGCCCGGGTCTGGTCAACGATGGCGCGTCCTTCACGATTGCCGTTTCCGCCGAAAGCTTCTAGCCAGGCACAAAAGCAATCCTGAGCGCCGCGGGTAGCTTCGCCTGTTGGCCATCCGGTCAATCCGTAGTGCGTCGCAAGCTCACCAGCGACCGCGGCTAGTGCGAAGCGCCTGGCAACTCGGTCGACTTGACCTGCCGCATCGTGTGGTGTCACGTCGGTAACAAAATTATTGATGGATTCGACCATGCATGTGACTAGTTCAGACCGATTGCTTGCCAGATGTTCGAGCCATGCGATACCGACAGCGCCATGCTTTCTGTCGGATTCTGATTTGATGGCACCCGCGAAAGCTGCGGGGCTTTGCCGTCCATGCAAATGCTCGAAAACTCCCATGCCTGCTCCTGCATCGGCTTCAATATCGGCAAGACGGATTTCTTGTCCGGCGCTAGCCCTTTTGCCGGCGCGGGACATGATTGCCGTCAGGGATTCTTCACCAGCGCTGAGAAATAATAATCGCCAGCGCTGCGGTGCCCGGGCTAGTCCGTTGCGCTGCGCCCGTACTTTCCCTTGACCGTTCGCCAGCATGTACGCGGCATCCCCAGCCGCCGCCGGGTCAATCTGGCTTATCTCATCGAGGATGAGCAGGCCGTCGTTATGCATTGCGGCCATACCTTCCAATCCATTCACAGTGCTGCGCCACAGCCGAACATATTTGGATGGATTGCCCCAGACGGATGCAGCAAGGCTCAGGGCAGTCGATTTGTCGGAGGATGATCCGCCACGAAAATGAAAACCGCCTGAATCCTCGTTTGCAGTTTCTGCCAGAGATCCCGCCAATGCCACCGATATGGCAAAAGTAAGGCGGGAATTTCCGTGGGCAATCGACGCAACGTTATCGCGCCATTCTTCCGCTGTGCCCAATACCGAATAAGCCGGTTCGATGGCATGCGAATTCTGGAACACCTTCAGCTCTGCGGACTCGCCGATCGATCCCAATGGCGTGACGAATACACCTTCATGCCAGCCAGACTATCAACGCAGCGAGCGCGTGTTTCGACAGGCGAGACTTTAATGTAGGCAGAGAGCAAGCCACATTCGGTTTGATTCGAAGAAATTTGAAGGCCCAGGCGGGCCAGTTCACGCCTTACGTCAGAACCATCGCCGTCGAGCAATTCAAGCGGCATGGCCCAGTAGTGCGTCTTGCCATCGTCGTCTTTCCACTCCAGCAGTCAGCCCCATTCGGCGTTGCGCTCTTCGCGGGTTTTTGCCACGACATGCAAGGGTGAGCAAATCCATTTTGGCGGTCGATCATTGCCTTCGCGGTCAGTGCTGGCAAAAAACACGCCTTTTCCACTGGTCTCAAAACGACCGCTACCGTGAGGAAAGGATTTCATCGGGACGACTGGCAATCCCTGTTTGGCCGTGGCATTGTGATTTTGCATCATGGCCCCCTCAGGATGTGTGCAATGGGGAGGTACGTGCAAATTCAAGCTTGATGACCAAGGCTCGAATTTCATCGACAGACTTTCTGGCAATCCGTGCGGCGTTATCGGATACCAGGTGAAGCCCACGGCCATCGCTCAATTTTGTGGGCTTCACAGTAGGCTTGCTGTTGCGTATGGCGATGTTGCTGGGGGTATGACGGTAACCGTAACGGCAGGTAGTGTGGTTACGTCGAATATGCCAGCACGACATGTCGGATTGCAATGAATCCTCCGAGACGTCCTGGAACAAAAAAGCCGCATTCTCATAGGGAGAAGTGCGGCTTTTTGAACATCTTGGAACATCGTAAAACGAATTCTTGGTGG
>AEPR01000623.1 GCA_000195205.2 Oxalobacteraceae bacterium IMCC9480
TGCCTCCTCGATTGTCGATCCGGACCGCGTACATGCTCATGCCCTAGCTAGCATCAGAAGCAATCAGAACAATCAGCCGAAGGCATTGCAGCAAGGTAAGCGCATCAGCAACACTATCTGTAGAGCACCCCGTTGACCCGCTAAAGTGGTGTTCACCAAATAGTAGTGGTGACTGCTTTGAACGCAACCATCCAGTTCGGCAGCAGCAAAGGCCGTCGTAAATACCCGATAAATTCCTGAATGCAATTGACGATAATCGTTTGCGTTCCCGGTGCAGTGGTCGCCGTTCTACTCCTCGACAACGGGATCAACGCCGCTAGGCTGCACAAATAGCCGCGCACATATCTCCCCCGAGGAGTCGGTGCACGACAAACTGTCCCATCAACATTGGTGGAATGTCCACATCACGTCTGCCACCAACACGTTTGCGCATGTTACGTTACGGTACCTATGCCGACTGATGCCATCGCATCGAAAGCGATATTGAGATGCCGGCGAATAATCCAGTCTGGCATCATCGAGTTTAGTTTTGCGAACACAACCTTTCGCTTGAAAGGCGAGGTCGATGCAAGCACATTGGCGCTGGTTACGGCGGCTCTATCCAGTGATCGGCTGTCCAGGTCGAAACCGACTTGGCTACCGGTCCATACAACAACCATGTCTTCGTGTTCAATGCGCGTCGTGCTGATACGATCGAAGTATGCCACGGAGGATGGGCTACGCATACAAGCCAAGCGGCCCGAAAACGGTCGGTTAGTGTAGTCAAAGGCAGCCAACGGATCGGTATGCCTGACACCGGCGCAGATATCCTTGTTGCTAAGATTTCGACGGGCAACAGCCGTGACGCACTTGATATCCCAAAACCGTGCTGTAAAGTCAACAGACCGGCAACAATTCCGCGCATGCCAGATTCCCCGTCTCTGCTCGACAAAATCGATGCTCTCTAGACGATGGATCAGATAACACGACTCACTGCGTCACATGCTGTTGACATCGAACAGCCAAGCTGTCAATTGTCAAATCACAGCGCACCCCATGTGGTCGCAAGTCCGCGAAGGTCGAACGCCGGATCGCGAAACTGGAGCACCGGCCGGAGCCTTATTGCCTGAACTGCCCCGCGAGGAGCGAATTTTAGAGCAGTGCAAGACGGCTTGTCCGGATTGTGGCGGTTATCGCAAACCACTTGGCGTGAATGTCTCCGGACAACTGGAAGTCCTCAAGACAGCCTTTAGAGTGATTCGCCACATCCGGAGCAAAAGAGTCTGGGCCGGCACCTGCAGCGTATTGGTGGCAGCACTGGTTGACGCATTACCCCATTACGTGATGGCCGGTACGAATCGGCATGCCGATGACACGAAAGTGCAGGTGCTCGCCGCCAGCAAGGCCCAGACTAAGACTGGCCGACTTTTGACGGATGTATGGGATGTTCGCAGCACGGCTTGTCCAGATTTTGAATCATTCTGCAAGCCGATGTGTACCAGCGGGTCAATGCAATTTACGACACTGGCCTCGTGCAGGAAGGCGCTTGTTGGGCTCACACCCGGGGTGGCTTAACGGGCGCTGCTAACGTTGTCCTAGGGGAGATTTTTTGTTCATGGGTGACGACGAGGGCGGCGATCCCGCCGCCGCCATATACGCGCTAACCGATTCCGACAATCGAAGGGTATCGAACCGTAAGCTTACCTGCGGCAGGTGCTCACGCACATCGTCAACC
>AEPR01000622.1 GCA_000195205.2 Oxalobacteraceae bacterium IMCC9480
CCATCGATGCGACCGGGTTCCGTCCGGTCATCGATCGCTCTTTCGGCCTGACCGAGATTGCTGATGCATTTCGCTATCAGGCCAGCGGCGCGCACTTCGGCAAGATCTGCCTCGAGTTTTAAGTAGTCATTGCTTCCAGGTGACGGCGGCTTGAAAGCCGTCGTCACGAGGCATGCAGGACCTTCCACTATCGGGATGAAACGGCTTCAGGGAGCAACGGCAGCGAGTGCCGTCAGCGGATCACTGATGCCGATCACGTACACGGCAATGACGGTGATGAGGCCCGTCATGATCAGATAGTAGATTGTCGGAATAATCGTCATTCTGATAACCCGACCTTCACGACCCAACATACCCACTGTCGCCGAAGCAGCCACCACATTGTGAATGGCGATCATGTTTCCGGCAGCTGCTCCGACCGCTTGCGATGCGACCAGCATCGCACCGGAGACGCCGATCAGATGTGCGGTGTCGAACTGGAATTGCGCCATCATCAGATTCGATACCGTATTGGAGCCGGCAATGAAGGCACCCAGTGCACCCACCGACGGTGCAAAGAACGGATAAATATTGCCCACACTGCTGGCCACCAGTTCTGCCATCGCTCTGGGCATCGAGGGCAAGTCCGCAAGATTGACACCCGAGTTGATCAGGATACGCACCATTGGAATCGTGAAGATCAGCACGAAGCCTGCACCCAATAGGGTTCTGGAGGACTCCGAAACCGCCGCGGTCATCTGACTGACTTTCATGCGTTGCAACAGGAAGGTCGCGATAACCACCATGATCATGATGCCGCCTGGCAGGTAGAGCAGCTGGATGCTTCCGGAGATACCGGCCTCGCCAAGAATGTTGTTCCAGCCGAGCGAGAGGTAAGTAGTAAAGAACGCTTTAACATCGCCGTTCACGCGGGACAGGACTAGCAGACCGGCCAGCAACACATACGGGAACCAGGCCAGGCCAATGGACATCGGCATCGCATTCGACAGCCGGTCTATTTTCATTTCGATGCTGCCCATCCATGACTCAGGCCAATCCTTGGGCTCAGCGAAATCCCATGTGTTCTTTGGAATCAGAAAACCGGCTTTGGCGGCAGGTACGACGATCAGCAGTCCGACTAGCGCACCGATCATCGATGGGAACTCAGGACCGAGGAAGATGCCAGCTGCAGCATAGGGAATCACAAAAGCCAAGCCTGCGAAAACGGCGAAAGGCGCGATTGCAATGCCTTCCATCCAGGATTTGTTCCGTCCAAAAAACCGCGTCATCATGATGCACATGAAGAGTGGCATCAGTACGCCAATGATGGCGTGCGTGATGGCGACTTCCGAAGTGATCAAACGATAAAAAACATCCCAGTCAGAGCCTGCGGCAATCAACTGCGCCGTGATACCACTTTTATCCAGCCCGCCAGTGACACCGACCACGATCGGCGTGCCGACAGCACCAAAGGACACCGGTGTGGACTGGACCATCATGCCGAGCATGACAGCACCAAGAGCGGGGAAACCGAGTGCCATCAGCAACGGTGCCGCCACTGCTGCAGGCGTGCCGAAGCCGGAAGCCCCTTCGATGAAGCAGCCAAAAAGCCAGGCAACAATAATTACTTGAACCCGCCGATCCGGACTGATATTGGCAAAGCCTCCCCGTATCGCGGTGATCGCACCGGAATGCTTCAAGGTGTTCAGTAGGAGAATGGCGCCGAAAATAATCCAGAGAATGGATCCGGTCAGGATCAAACCTTGCAGGCTGGAAGCTAGCACCCGGTTAAAAGACATGCCCCATGCAGTCAGTGCGATGAGGACAGCCACCAGATAGACCACCGGCATGGCGCGTTTGGCGGGCCAACTAAATCCGACAAGCAAGACAGCAGCGAGGACCAGAGGGACGAAGGCCAACAGGGAAAGTGCGATTGTATTCAAACTGGATTCCTTTTTTCAGTACTTATCGGTCAAGTCATGCGCGCAGGACTTTGATCACATCTGGTCAGGCCAGATCTGAGGATAACCAGTGACAGGAAATTGAAACGCGGAAGTCCGGCGGGGGGAGGTGCCGGTGTCTCACTGTCCGTCGTTCAACGAAAACCACAAAGAGTGGATTATCAGATGTTATTTCAACAAGAATCACACATCCTGACAACTTTAAGACAGTGCCCGATGCGGTTGCAGAGCGTCAATCCTGGAGGTATTAAGCGCAGGCATTGTCCTGCTTTTCGAGCCGCTTCTAATTTCAGCGCCCCCAATGCAAAAAGGCCCTTCTTTCGAAGGGCCCTC
>AEPR01000621.1 GCA_000195205.2 Oxalobacteraceae bacterium IMCC9480
GCTCCCGCTGCTCCCGCTGCTCCCGCTGCTGCAGCAGCACCTGCGCCTGCAGTTGCTGCTGCAGCACCGGCCGCTGCCGCCTACGCCGGCAAGGCCGACATCGAATGCGACACGCTGGTCCTCGGTGCCGGTCCCGGCGGTTATACCGCCGCGTTCCGCGCTGCCGACCTCGGCCAGAAAGTCGTGATGATCGAACGCTATGCGACGCTGGGCGGGGTCTGCCTGAACGTCGGTTGCATCCCGTCGAAAGCCCTGCTGCATGCGGCCAAGGTCATCACCGAGCCGAAGAGATGTCGCACTTCGGCATCAAGATGTCGTCGCCGGAAATCGACCTCGACAGCTTGCGCAGCTGGAAAGACGGCATCATCAAGAAGCTCACCGGCGGACTGACCAGCCTGTCCAAGGCACGCAAGGTGCAGGTCGTCGAAGGCAAGGGCGTGTTCAGCTCGGCCAACACCGTCACGGTCGAAACGAAGGAGGGCAGCAAGGTCATCGCGTTCAAGAATGCGATCATTGCAGCTGGTTCTGCCGTCTCCAAAATCCCTGGCTTCCCGTACGACGACCCGCGCGTCATCGACTCAACCGGCGCGCTTGAATTGCGCCAGATTCCAAAGAAGATGCTGGTCATTGGCGGCGGCATCATCGGCCTCGAAATGGCTTGCGTGTATGACGCGCTGGGCAGCAAGATCACCGTCGTCGAATTCGCCGACGGCCTGATTCCGGCGGCCGACCGCGACATGGTGCGTCCACTGCACAAGCGCATCGAGAAACGCTACGACGCGATCTACCTCAAGACCAAGGTCACCAAGCTAGAAGCACGTGACGACGGCTTGCTGGCCACCTTCGAGGGCGACAACGCGCCGAAAGAACCGCAACTGTTCGACATGGTGCTGATGGCAGTTGGTCGTCGTCCGAACGGCCGTGAAGTCGGTGCCGACAAAGCCGGCGTGGTGGTCAACGAGCGCGGCTTTATCCCGGTCGACAAGCAGCAGCGCACCAACGTCGCCAACATCTTTGCGATCGGCGACATCTGCGGCGATCCGATGCTGGCGCACAAGGCCACCAACGAAGCCAAGGTTGCTGCCGAAGTCATTGCCGGCCACAAGGTCCAGTTCGATGCGATGACGATTCCATCGGTGGCCTACACCGATCCTGAAATTGCGTGGATGGGTGTGACCGAAACCGAAGCCAAGGCGCAAAACATCCCGTTCGAGAAAGTCAATTTCCCGTGGGCGGCCAGTGGTCGCGCGCTGGCGGTGGGCCGTGACGAGGGGTCGACCAAGCTGTTGTGGGATCCGGCTACCAAGCGCCTGATCGGTGCCGGTATCGTTGGTGTTAATGCCGGCGAACTGCTGGCCGAGCTGGTGCTGGCGATGGAGATGGGTGCCGATCTGGAAGACATCGCGCTGACTATTCATGCGCATCCGACCTTGTCGGAGACGCCGATGTTCGCTGCTGAAATGGCGCTGGGGACGATTACGGATTTGTATATTCCGAAGAAGTAATCGGCGAGCGGTCGTGGTGGCGCACGACCGCTCGACCTCCATGTAAACCGTTCGTCCTGA
>AEPR01000620.1 GCA_000195205.2 Oxalobacteraceae bacterium IMCC9480
CGCCGATCCCGACCAATCATTAGCGTGCTCGACAGGTGCTGGACAATGTTGCGCCCGTTAGCTTCGTCGATGGTGTTTTGCTCGAAGGGGCGCGCGATTTTCACTTGCAGGATCGAGATCTTCTCCACGCCGTCGACGAGATGCTGTTCAAGGCGCTTGAGCATGGCGTGTGTGGAGAAACCCAGCAGATCGAAATCACGCATTGGCATGTCGTTGATAGCCCCCTCGCAGGCCAGTACGACATCACGGAAGATGGTGGCCAGGTCACGGCGCGATTCCTTGTCCTCGCAGAACACGCCAAGCGCACCCGTGCCGGGCTCCCACGAGACGATGGCCGACATGGCAGCGGGTTCTTCGTGGTCAATCACTTCACCGTCGGCGACTTGTTTGAAGTCGGCCGTCGAGCCATTGAA
>AEPR01000619.1 GCA_000195205.2 Oxalobacteraceae bacterium IMCC9480
AATTAAATAATTAAATAATTAAATAATTAATTCAACGATAGTCAAATGAGCAAAGAACACCAAACGATTTAATTCTTCATAATTAAATCGGTAAAATTCTTTATTTATGAATAATAATATCCTGGTAATTTGTGTTACGACTGTGACAATTTAATGAGGTTTAACACCTCTTCGGACCTTGTCTATCGATAGGATTTATCGTGAATTTTGACTTCATAGCAGCTGAATCAGATGAACTGATCTGGTCCAACTGCGCAGTGTTCATGAATGAATGCATATAGCGCGATCAATGTTACGGGCGACCTTTTGCTTTTATAGATTGAGCATCCTAGTCACGTCCAATTTCGGGTAACCGCGTTAGATCAGCCCCCCTAATCTGTACCAGTGGATCGTTGAATAAACAGGTGCGTATCACCCTCTATGCGTTTGGTCGCCGCGCTCGACTTCGAGCGGGCACAAGAAACTAGAAGAATTCGCCGCGGGATTGAACGGATCGAGCAATCGCGCCACGGCCTTCATCAACCAGATCAGCGGACTCTTTTTCGCACCTCTTTTGAGCTAGGGGAGTTCAACCAAGGGGGGCGGGGAATTTAACTAGAAGCTTTGCAGGAATGGGGCGGGAAGAATTCTTAATATCTGATTAAAAAATAGGCAAGCGAAAGTAAGGCATCAAGGTCGAAAGTCCCAATCCAAAACCCCCAAACCAAGGTCCCATGCTCGATCTATCGTCATCCGGTCAAAACACTGCGAACCATCAAACCCAAACCTCCAAGCCAAAATATGCAAGCGCGAGACAAAGAACCCTCAGGAGAACCCAGCCCCCCAAAAGCCAACCCGGATTCCCTGGAGGTCGAGCCTGAAAGGCGGAATGCCCAGAATACTCTCGCATGGGGGCATTGCCTGAAAGACCAGGACTGCCCAAGGTCAACTGCCGTATCTTGGAGGTGCGTCCCTGTGATGCGAGATGACAAGAAGAACGAGGCGAAGCCAAACGGCCCTCGCGTAATGGCTTCCCTGTGGGACTTTCCTAAAAACCGATAACCAAACTGCGCTCGCGTAAGGTTATTCCGGCCTGGTCGAATGATTGGTGGTCGATCTCAGGGGATCGATCTGCCGAGAAGAACCGGGCGAACCCAAAAAGCACTCGCGCAAGGGTTCGGCCTTGGTCGAAGGACTCCAAAAAGGCGAAGCCGAAAAGCATCTCGCGTAAGGCTTCCCTGAAAAGCGGATCCTAACGGCAGATATCCAAAAATCTCTCGCGTAAGGATATTGCCAAAGGGCTAAGGGGGATTCCTAAAAGGCGATCGATCTACCTAGAAAAACCGGGCGAACCCAAAGGGCACTTGCGTAAGGGTTCGGGTCTGTGATGAATGCTGCCGAAAAGTGCCAAGGCTGGCCACAGGGCGCTGGGTGAATGATGGCATATGGAAGGATGGCCTGAAGTGCAAGGGCGCAGCCTAAAGGCGTCTCGCGTGTTTGGGTGAGCCAAGGGACCGACCTGGAAGAACGGGGAAACCAAATGGCATCTCGCGTAAAGGTTTCCCGAGTAGGGGACTCCAGCAAAGCAGGGCATTTCCAAACGGCGTCTCGCGATTGGGTAATGCCAAGCGGCCAGGTCAAGGGCAGAGGCAGTGGCAGAGGCAGAGGCAAGGTCAACGTCAACGGCAACGGCAACGGCAACGCCAGGTCAAAGGCAGAGGCAAGGTCAAAGGCAGAGGCAAGGTCAAACGCAAGGTCAAGGTCAAAGGCAAGGTCAAAGGCAAGGTCAAAGGCTGAGCAATTCACCGCGCAAATTTTCGCCATCCACGGACTGGCGAAAAACACGACTCTCGAACTCGCCAGTAACTGGCTCGATCGCTCGCTCGGTCATCGCTTCTTTGGAGGAATCAGCATGTCGGCATCAAGCAAGTCGGGCGCAGATTCTTCGCATATAAATATATAGAGAGATGCGATTGTCCGATTCGGCCGTGATCTACCGCCAGGACACGCGTCGAATCAGCTTCGTTTATCCGCATATAGATATATAGAGACTGTTGATGCGCGATCGCAGAATCGGGAGAAGGGAGCAGATCACCATATAAATATATAGAGAGAATGCGCGATCAATCAATCAGGAATATCCAACGGCAACGGCAACGGCAACGGCAACGG
>AEPR01000618.1 GCA_000195205.2 Oxalobacteraceae bacterium IMCC9480
CGACAAGCTCAGGGCGAACGGTAGGAATAGATTGAAAGTCCCCATGCCAACAACCCCACCCATCTTTTCAGCCCTACTCCACGACCAGCAATGGCGCTTCGAGCTGCCCGACGGCATCACGCTAATGGAAGCCGCCCGTCTGGCCGGCATCTCCCTGCCCAGTTCCTGCCGCAATGGCACCTGCCGCACCTGCCTGTGTCGCTTGCACAGCGGATCGGTGCGCTACACCGTCGACTGGCCCGGACTCAGCGCGGACGAAAAGAAGGCCGGCGACATCCTGCCATGCGTGGCGGTACCGCTGTCGGATGTGGTAATCGGGGAGCCCCGGGCGAGCAGAACGTGATTCTAAAAAGAGTCACAGAAAAACCGACGACATTGCTGCGCTGAAGCAAACCACGCAAAACTGCAGGGCTTATAACAACTCCACTCATCCCGCATTCTTCTAGACCACGCCATTTTCAGTAAGTAGAATACACACCATGAAAAGTGCCGATCTGATTCGCCTTCTCGAAAAAAACGGCTTCGAAATCGCACGCATCAGCGGCAGTCATC
>AEPR01000617.1 GCA_000195205.2 Oxalobacteraceae bacterium IMCC9480
GGATCTCTCCGGGCCGTGGCCTTTTTCAATACCACTTTCAGGTCGCTGGTTAGGCAACCCCGTGCGCAGCGAACCACGCCAGACATTTCTTCCAGCCTTCCTTCGCATCCGCCTCGACATAGCTGGCCCGGTAATCGGCATGGAATGCATGACCTGAATTCGGGAAGACGACGAATTCGGATTGGCTCTTGCCCGTGGCCAGCGCGGCCTTCATCGTCGCGATACTGTCCTGCGAAATCCCGGTGTCCTTGGCGCCATATAGGCCCAGTACAGGCACGGTCAGCGCCGGCGCCAGCTCGGTCGCCGACATTGGATTGAGGGCCGACTTGGTGCCCTGCAGCTGGCCGTACCACGCCACGCCGGCGCGTACTTGCGGGTTGTGCGCCGAATACAGCCAGGTAATCCGTCCGCCCCAGCAGAATCCGGTGATACCCATCCGTTCGACATCACCGCCATTGGCCTTCGCATACGCAACCACCGCATCGAGGTCGGTCATCACTTGCTGGTCCGGGACTTTCGAGACGACATTCTTGATCAGCTCCGGGATCGATATCGCTGCCTTGGCATCGCCCTGCCGCACGAACAAGTCCGGTGCCAGGGCCAGATAACCGAGCTTGGCAAAGCGCCGTGCAACGTCGGCAATATGCTCGTGCACGCCAAAAATTTCGGAGATCACCAGGATCACCGGCAGCTTGGTTTTGCCGGCCGGCTGTGCGCGGTACACAGGCACTTGTTCGCCATTGACGGTCAGGCTGATGGTGCCGGCGGTCAAGCCATCGGTATCGGTCATGACCATCGTCTGCGCGGAGACCGGCATCACCGCAGCGGCGAAGCCGGTACCGATCGAGACCTTCATGAAAGTGCGCCGGTCGAAGCCGTCGGGAAAAGCGCTTGCGCCTATCAGTGATGCGGCGTCCTGTTTCTGGTGATCATCCATGGCTATCCTTAGTTTAAGTAGTCAAACGGTCAACGAAAAATGCAGCGGCAATCATAATCAATCCGGCACGATCGCGCTTCAGTGCGCCTCGTCCCAGTTCTTGCCGATACCGACTTCGGCCGTCAGCGGCACCTTCAGCTCTGCCACGCCGGCCATCAGCGCCGGCAATTTCACCCGCACCAGTTCCAGCTCTTCCTGCGGCACTTCGAGCACCAGTTCATCGTGCACCTGCATCACCATCAGCGACTTGAGTCCATCGGTTTCCAGCCAGCCCTGTACTGCCACCATCGACAGCTTGATCAGGTCGGCAGCGGTGCCCTGCATAGGCGCATTGATCGCAGCGCGCTCGGCACCTTGCCGGCGCGGACCGTTCGGCGAATTGATTTCGGGCAGCCACAGGCGGCGACCGAAGACCGTCTCGACATAGCCATGCGCCTTCGCTTTCAGGCGCGTCTCGTCCATGAATTGCTTGACCCCGGAAAAGCGCGCGAAGTACTTGTCGATGTAGCTCTGCGCCGCGCCGCGCTCAATGCCGAGGTTGCCGGCCAGCCCGAACGCGCTCATCCCGTAGATCAGGCCGAAGTTGATAACCTTGGCATAGCGGCGCTGCTCAGTCGTCACGTCAGCCGCGCCAGTCGAAAAGATTTCGGCAGCGGTAGCGCGATGGATGTCGATGCCGTCGGCGAACGCGCGCAGCATGTTGGCGTCGCCGGACAGGTGCGCCATGATGCGCAATTCGATCTGCGAATAGTCAGCCGAGACGATCACGCTGCCGGCCGGTGCAACAAACGCTTCGCGGATGCGGCGGCCTTCGGCGGTGCGAATCGGGATGTTCTGCAGGTTCGGTTCGTTCGAGGCCAGCCGGCCGGTCACCGCCACCGTCTGCGCATAGTTGGTATGGACCCGGCCGGTGGTCGGGTCGATCATTTTCGGCAGCTTGTCGGTGTAGGTCGATTTCAGTTTTGAGAGGCTGCGGTATTCGAGCAGCACTTTCGGCAGCGGATAATCTTCGGCCAGCTTGGCGAGCACTTCTTCATCGGTCGAGGGTGCACCGGACGGCGTCTTCTTGACCACCGGCAGCTGTAGCTTTTCAAAGAAAATTTCACCGATCTGCTTTGGCGAATTCAGGTTGAAGGGCTGGCCGGCGAGCTCGTAGGCCGAGGTCTCGATTTCCAGCATCCGCTTGCCGAGTTCGTGCGACTGGACCTGCAAGATGCCGGTATCGATCAGCACGCCATTGCGCTCGATCTTCTGCAGCACGACCGCGGTCGGCACTTCGATTTTTTCGTAGACGAACAGCAGCCCCTCGTCGCTGGTCACTTGCGGCAGCATGGCCTGATGCAGTTGCAGCGTGATGTCGGCATCCTCGGCGGCGTATTCGGTGGCGCGGGCGATGTCGACCTGGTCGAAGCAGATTTGCGAGGCACCCTTGCCGCAGACTTCCTGGAAGGTGATCGTGGTGCGGCCCAGATGACGCAGCGCGAGGCTGTCCATGTCATGGCTGCGATGGGATTCGAAGACATACGATTCGAGCATCGTGTCATGCGCGATGCCGCGCAAGGTGATGCCGTGGTTGGCAAAGATGTGGCTGTCGTATTTCAGGTTCTGACCGACCTTGGCCTTGGCCGGATCTTCGAGCCAGGCCTGCATCTTGCCGAGCACCAGTTCGCGCGACAACTGCACCGGCGCATCCGCATAGCGATGCGCGACAGGAATGTACGCCGCGACGCCCGGCTCGCAGCACAGCGAGATGCCGACCAGCTGCGCCTGCAGCGGCACCAGCGAGGTGGTTTCGGTATCGATGGAAGTCAGGGCGGCGGCATCGATGATGGCCAGCCAGCGATCGAGGTCGGCTTCGGTCAGGATGGTGTCGTAGCGCTGTTCGGCGGGGGCAGCAGGTGCGTCGAACAAGCCGCTTTGTGCATCGGCAGGTGCAGCCGTCGCAATGACCTCTTCTGCGCTTGCAGCCGTCGCTTCGCGCAGCCAGGTCTTGAAGCCGAAGCGCGCATACAGGTCGATCATCTTCGCCGGGTCCTGCTCCTTGGCCATCAGCGATTCCGGGATCGACACCATGTGGTCCACCAGATCGCAATCGGTCTTCACAGTGATCAGCACCTTGGCTTGCGGCAGCCAGTCCAGAGCCTTGCGCAAGTTCTCGCCGACCGCGCCGCCGATGTTCGCCGCATTCTCGACGATGCCATCGAGCGTGCCGTATTGCGTGAGCCATTTGACGGCCGTCTTCGGGCCGACCTTGGACACGCCCGGCACGTTGTCGACGGTGTCGCCGATCAGGGTCAGGTAATCGACGATGCGCTCGGGTGGCACGCCGAACTTGGCCAGCACGCCGTCGCGATCAAGCCGCTCGTTGCTCATCGTGTTGATCAGCATGACGTCGTCATTGACCAGTTGCGCGAGGTCCTTGTCGCCGGTCGAAATCACGGCCTTCATGCCGTGCCGGACCGCATCGACGGCCAGCGTGCCGATGACGTCATCGGCTTCGACGCCCTCGACCATGATCAGCGGCCAGCCCATCGCCCGCACCGCTTCGTGGATAGGCTCGACCTGACGCGCCAGGTCTTCCGGCATCGAGGCGCGCTGCGCCTTGTATTCGGCATACAGGTCATCGCGGAAAGTCTTGCCCTTGGCATCGAACACGCAGGCGATGTAGGCCGCCGGAAAATCGCTGCGCAAGCGGCGCAGCATGTTGATGATCCCGTACAGCGCACCGGTGGGCGCGCCTTCCTTGTTGCGCAGATCGGGTAGCGCATGGAAAGCGCGGTACAGGTAGCTGGAACCATCGACTAACAACAGGGTATTTTGCATGGGGAACGGACCGGAAATTGAGGGGTGTGGACGCGCGCGGGCGGCGTCGTGATGCGCCCGATTATCGCAGACTTGCAGCGCGCGGTAACACCGTGGCACACATGTTGCTGCGATCAGATTGCATACCGCTTATAGCCCGCCAGTGAGTTGCTTCACGCCACCAACGTGACACTCTTTGGTGAGCAGCGCACCGCCGTTGGTGCAACCCGATCGACCACGAACACTTTTTACCAAGAGACCGCCATGCTTGCTTCATACCGACTCCGCCTGATCGCCGCGCTTGTACTGGGGGTCGTCGCCACCTCCGCCATGGCCGAGGACACCAAAATCAAGTTCCAGCTCGACTGGCGTTTCGAAGGTCCGGCCGCGCTGTTCCTGGTCGCCAAGTCCAAGGGTTACTTCACGCAGGAACAGCTCGATGTGACCATCGATGCCGGCAACGGTTCCGGCAATGCCGTCAATCGCGTGGCCTCGGGTGCCTACGACATGGGCTTTGCCGACATGGCGGCGCTGATGGAATTTGTCGGCAATAACCCGACCGCGCCGAGCAAGCCGGTCGGCGTGATGATGGTCTACAACGACACGCCGGCCGCGGTCTTCGCGCTGAAGAAATCCGGCATCAAGACCCCCGCCGATCTCGCCGGCAAGAAGCTGGGCGCACCGGTATTCGATGCCGGCCGTCGCGCCTATCCGGTCTTCGCGAAAGCCAATGGCCTCGACGCCACCAAGGCCAACTGGATCAGCATGGATCCGGCCCTGCGCGAAACGATGCTGGTGCGCGGCGATGTCGATGCGATCACCGGCTTTTATTTCACGTCGCTGCTGAACCTCAATGCGCGCGGCATCAAGGATGAAGATGTGGTCGTGATGCTGTACCCGAACTACGGCGTGAAGTTGTATGGCAACGCGATCATCGCTTCCGACACGATGGTCAAGCAAAAACCCGAGGCCATCAAAGGCTTCCTGCGCGCCTTCGCCAAGGCCGCGAAAGACGTGATGGCGGACCCGGACGCCGCCGCCAAGGTGGTCAAGGAACGCGATGGCCTGGTCGATGAAAAGCTCGAAGCGCGCCGCCTGAAACTGGCCATTGCCAGCGCGATTGCGACACCGAATGCGAAGGCCGAAGGCTTCGGGCAAGTGTCGGCACCGCGCCTGTCGCTGATGGCATCGCAGGTTTCGGACACGTATGCAACCAAGACCCGGGTCGATCCGAACACGGTCTGGAATGGTTCGTTCCTGCCAGCGAAAGCGGCGCTGAACGTGTTCCCGAAATGAGTGCTTCGTTTGTAGATTTCAAGAATGTCTACCTGGCCTATGACGGCACCACCGACTTCGCCGTCGAAGACATTTCGCTGCAAACGCAGGCCGGCGAATTCATCGCCATCGTCGGGCCGTCCGGCTGCGGCAAATCAACCTTCATGAAGCTGGCCACCGGCCTGAAAAAACCGACCCGTGGCAGCATCCACATCGATGGCGCGGCCGTCACCGGCCCGCTGAAAATCGTCGGCATGGCGTTCCAGGCACCGACGCTGCTGCCGTGGCGCACGACGCTCGACAACGTGCTGCTGCCGCTCGAAATCGTCGAGCCGTACCGCCGCCATTTCAAGCGCGACAAGGCCATCAATATCGAACGCGCGCTGGCCTTGCTGAAGACGGTCGGGCTCGATGGCTATGCCGATAAATTTCCGTGGCAGCTGTCCGGCGGCATGCAGCAGCGCGCCTCGATCTGTCGCGCGCTGATCCACGAACCGAAGATGCTGCTGCTCGACGAACCCTTCGGCGCGCTCGATGCCTTCACGCGCGAAGAATTGTGGTGCGTGCTGCGCGACCTGTGGACCGAGCGGCGCTTCAATGTGATCCTCGTCACGCATGATTTGCGCGAAGCCGCCTTCCTCGCCGATACCATTTACGTGATGAGCAAGCGCCCGGGCCGCATCGTCGCCCGCAAGGAAAATCCGCTGCCGCGACCGCGCGATCTGGAGCTGACCTACACCGAACCGTTCACGGCGCTGGTGCATGAACTGCGCGAGCACATCGGTCGCGTGCGTACCAGCTGATCGTCTTGACTTCACCCTGAAAGAACACCCCGATGACACCCCTGCGCCACACTGCCGAACGCTTCGCGCCCTGGCTTTTACTGTTGCTGATCGTGCTGCTGTGGCAAGCGATCTGCAGCGTTTTTTCGGTCTCCGAATTCATCTTCCCGAGCCCGCTGGCGATCGGCCAGGCCATGGTCGAGTACGCCGGCCCGATCGCCGGCCATGCGTGGCGCACGTACTGGGTCACGATGGCCGGCTTCGGCATCGCGGTGGCGGTCGGCGTACTGCTGGGCTTTTCGATCGGCTCGTCGGCATTTTTGTATTCCGCCGCGTATCCGCTGATGACCGCCTTCAATGCGCTGCCGAAAGCGGCCTTCGTGCCCATCCTTGTGGTGTGGTTCGGCATCGGTGCGGGGCCGGCTATCTTGACGGCGTTTCTGATCGCGTTTTTTCCGATCATGGTCAATATTGCGACCGGGCTGGCGACGATGGAGCCGGAGATGGAAGACGTGCTGCGCGTGCTCGGTGCGCGGCGTATCGATGTGCTGCTGAAGGTCGGCCTGCCACGCTCGATGCCGTATTTTTTTGCGTCGCTGAAGGTCGCGATTACGCTGGCGTTTGTTGGCTCGACGGTCTCCGAAATGAATGCGTCGAACGAAGGGATAGGCTATTTGCTGGTATCGGCCGGTTCGTCGATGAAGATGCCGCTGGCGTTCGCCGGGCTGGTTGTAATCGGCGCGATGGCGATGGCGATGTATGAATTGTTTGCGGTGATCGAGCGGCGCACGACGGGCTGGGCGCATCGGGGGAGTAATTCAAAATAGGTTGGTGCGTGATCAGGAGACATAGCCGTTCTGTCGAAGCCGCACCGTCGCCAAACTTCGCAGGGTGAGCAAAGGTTCATCGTGCCCACGC
>AEPR01000616.1 GCA_000195205.2 Oxalobacteraceae bacterium IMCC9480
AACAGCCATACCCTTGGGACCGGCTACAGCCCCAGGATGTGAAGAGCCGACATCGAGGTGCCAAACTCCCCCGTCGATATGAACTCTTGGGAGGAATCAGCCTGTTATCCCCAGAGTACCTTTTATCCGTTGAGCGATGGCCCTTCCATACAGAAACAACCGGATCACTATGTCCTACTTTCGTACCTGCTCGACTTGTCAGTCTCGCAGTTAAGCACGCTTATGCCATTGCACTATCATCACGATGTCCGACCGTAATTAGCGTACCTTCGAACTCCTCCGTT
>AEPR01000615.1 GCA_000195205.2 Oxalobacteraceae bacterium IMCC9480
TTGATCGAGGCTTTCGACAAACCGAGGATGGCCACTTCCGGTGCGTTGATGATCGGCGTGAACATCGTGCCGCCGATGCCGCCCAGCGATGAAATCGTGAACGTCGCGCCCTGCATGTCGCCGCCCTTGAGCTTGCCGTCGCGCGCTTGCGCGGACAGTTCGCCCATCTCGGTGGCGATCTGCGCGATGCCTTTTTTGTCGACATCCTTGATCACCGGCACCATCAGGCCATTCGGGGTATCGGCTGCGAAACCGATGTTGTAGTACTGCTTGAGGATCAGGTTTTCACCGGTCGCGTCGAGCGACGAATTGAAGGCCGGGAATTTTTTCAGCGCAGCGACGCTGGCCTTGATGACGAAGGCCAGCATCGTCAGCTTGACGCCGGACTTGGCCAACGCGGTATTGGACGACTTGCGGAAATCTTCGAGGTCGGTGACATCGGCTTCATCGAATTGCGTGACATGCGGAATCATCACCCAGTTGCGATGCAGGTTAGGGCCGCTGAGTTTTTTGATGCGCGACAGCGGCTGCACTTCGGTCGCACCGAACTTGGTGAAATCGAGCGATGGCCATGGCAGCAGATCCATGCCGGCACCGGAACCGTTGCGTGGCACCGACGACGCTGCCGCACCACCGCCGGCCAAAGCGGCCTTGACGAAGTTCTGCACGTCTTCATGCAGGATGCGGCCCTTCGGACCCGTACCGCCGACCTTGGCCAGATCGACGCCGAGTTCGCGGGCGAACTTGCGGATCGAGGGCGAGGCGTGGGCGGGCTTGCCGCTGGCAGCAGGGACTGGAGCCGCTGGAGCTGGAGCTGCCTCCGTTTTAGCTTCGGTTTTTTCCACTGCAGCCGCCGGCGCTGGTGCCTCGACAGCAGCAGGCTTTGCTTCTGCTGGTGCAGCAGCCGGCTTCGCTTCGGCAGCTGCCGGCTCGGCCGCGGCGTCGGATGCTTCCAATGTCAGCAAGGGCGAACCCATGGCCACCTTGTCACCAACCTTGACCTTGATTTCCTTGATCACGCCAGCGCCGCTGGACGGGATTTCCATGCTGGCCTTGTCCGACTCGACCGTGATCAGCGACTGGTCGACC
>AEPR01000614.1 GCA_000195205.2 Oxalobacteraceae bacterium IMCC9480
AAAAACTGCCGGTGTCGACGACGGCGACGAAGACACGTAATTGATCAAGAGTAGGAGAGCCGGGTTCGCGCATGGTGATTTTATCGATGCTAATGATGAAGATTCTCGGGGTTTCGTCGATAGGTGTTCTTGCCTATGATGAAGGCCAGTCTAACTCGACAGGAAGCCATCATGTCTGATCCCCTCCGCAAAATCAGCCGCATCACCCAGGCCCAGCGCGTCATTGAAGGTGCCGGTTTTGAAGTCCAGCGCGCGATCCCGGCCGCCGGTCTCGAGGCGGTCGGCCCGTTCATTTTTGTTGACCATTTCGGTCCGGTCGACTACGCCCCCGGCAAGGCCATGGGTGCACCGGACCATCCGCATGCCGGGATCGAAACACTGACGTATTTTTTTGGTGGCGGCGGCATGCGCCACCGCGACAGCCTCGGCAATGTCAGCACGATGCAGGCCGGTGGTGCGCAATGGATGCGCGCCGGTCGCGGCATCGTCCATGACGAAAGTCCCGACGAGGCCTTGCTGCGCGATGGCGGTCTGGTGCACGGCACGCAGCTGTGGATCAATTTGCCGGCCGATCACAAGATGGATGAGCCGCAATACCAGGCCTTCGATGCCGCACAGATCCCGAACTGGACCGACGCCGACGGCAGCGTGCAGTACCGGCTGATTGCCGGCGTGCTTGGAGGGCGCACCGGACCGGTCGCCAGTTTTGGCAATCCATGGCTGATGCATCTGAGCTTGCAGCCGGGTGCCCGTGCCGAAATTGCGCTCGATGGCGTCGCCGAAGCGGCCGCTTACGTGGTGTCCGGCAATGGCGTTTTTGGTAGCGAGCGGCAAGCCGGCGCGCCGGGTCAGCTGATCCAGTTCGAAGCCACCGGCACGGCCTTGCTGGAAGCCGGCGACACCACGCTCGATGTGCTGCTGCTGGGCGGCGATCCGCTCGATGCACCTATCGTGCGCTACGGCCCGTTCGTCATGAATACGCAGCAGCAGTTGCAGCAGGCAATGCAGGATTACCAGCAAGGTCGCATGGGTCGCATCGCGCACTAAAGCCGATCCCGACCCCGACTCCGTTCAATTCACTTTCAGGAAAATTACATGACTACTCTTCTTCATATCAACAGCAGCGCCCGCACGACCGGATCAATTTCACGCGACGTCACGGCCGAATTCGTCACCCGCTTGCAAGCCGCTGATCCGGCGATCGTCGTGGTCGAACGCGATGTCGCCGGCACGCCGTTGCCGCATCTGACGGAACAGGTGCTGGGCGCGTTTTTCACGCCGGCCGACGCCCGCAGCGCGCAGCAAGCCGCCGATGCCAACTTGTCGGATACGCTGGTAAGTGAGCTGAAAGTCGCTGACGTGATCGTCATCGGCGCGCCGATGTACAACTTCTCGGTGAGCTCGTCGCTGAAAGCCTGGATCGATCACGTTGCCCGCGCCGGCCAGACGTTTCAGTACACCGCCAACGGGCCGGTAGGTCTGCTGACCGGCAAGAAAGTCTATGTATTCACAGCGCGCGGCGGGGTCTATAGCAGCGGTCCGGCGCAAGGCATGGATTTCCATGAAACCTATCTGCGCGCGGTGCTTGGCTTCATGGGGCTCGATGACATTACCTTTGTTCACAGCGAAGGCCTGGCGATGGGCGACGAAGCGGTTGCCAAGGCACTGGCACAAACCCGCAGCACCATCGAGGAACTGGTGCCGGCCTGACTTTTCAGCACGGGCAGCAATACCAGTAAAAGCGGCAGCGACGAAGCAGATTCGTCGCTGCCGTTTTCGCCTCGAAGAGGCACGAAAAATACCTCTTTTCGGTAAGTAATGATGTCATCTGGTGGTAACAAGCGGTGGCTACACTCCGCCCCAATGTTTCCATTTCCACCTTTTGGTGATGGAAATAAAGCTCCCCGACGTTGTTCGCAACGACCTGATGCATCATCCTGACGAGAGATATCCCGTGGCCCATTCCTTCCGCTTTAAACCTTTGACCTTGATGGTCCTGCAAGCCCTGGCCCTGTCGGCCCATGCCCAGGAAGCCGCTCCCGAAGTGATCACCGTATTTGGCCAGGGTCAAACCCGCCAGTTGCAAAAGCTCACCAGCGCCGATCTGGCCAAGGCTGTACCGGGCACGAGCCCGCTGAAGACCCTCGAAAAATTGCCAGGCGTGAGCTTCCAGTCAGCCGATCCGTTCGGTGCCTACGAATGGTCGACCCGCTTCAGCGTGCGCGGTTTTAACCAGAACCAGATGGGCTTCACGCTCGACGGTATTCCGCTGGGCGACATGAGCTACGGTAACAACAACGGCTTACACATCAGCCGCGCGATCTCGTCTGAAAACATCCGCACCGTGAACCTGTCACAGGGTTCGGGCGCCGTCGGCACGGCCTCCACCAGCAACCTGGGCGGTACCGTCCAGTTCCTGTCGATGGATCCGAGCGACACCATGGGCGGCACCTTCGCCCAGACCTTCGGCAGCAACAGCACTTACCGCACCTTTGCCCGTTTCGATACCGGCATGCTGCCATCGGACACCAAGATTGCTGTCAGCATCACGCGTCATCGTTCGGACAAATGGAAAGGCGAGGGCGCGCAAGACCTCGACCAGTTCAACAGCAAGCTGGTACAGCGTTTTGGCGATAACAAGCTGTCGGTTTTCTACAATCACTCGGACCGCAAAGAAATCGATTACCAGGACATGTCGCTCGAAATGACAAAGCGCCTGGGCTACAAATGGGACAACTACGCGCCTAACTTCCAGCAAGCCGTCAATGCCGCACGCGGTGTCTACACGGCTGGCGAAACCAGCATCGACGACGCCTATTACCAGGCCAGCGGCCTGCGCAAGGATGATCTGGCCGGTGCCACGCTGGACGTGAAACTGTCCGAGTCGACCGTCCTCAAGACCACGCTTTACCATCATCGCAATGCCGGCCAGGGTCACTGGTACACCCCGTATGTCGCCACCTCTGCCGCGATGCCGATTTCGATCCGCACCACCGAGTATTCGATCGGCCGTGACGGTGTCATCAGCGACCTGACCTGGGACTTCGGTAATCACACCATCAACGGTGGTTTCTGGGCCGAGCGCAGCCTGCATGACGTGACCCGTAACTACTACGCGGTGGTCGATAACCGTGACACGAATGCGTACCTGTCGAATCCGTTCCGTACCGACTTCAAGCAAAACTACATCACCACGACGACCCAGTTCTACGCCCAGGACACCGTGTCGATGATGGATGACAAGCTCAAGTTGAACTTCGGTTTCAAGTCACCGAAAGTGGCGATTGATTCGGCCTCGGTCATCGGTACCCGCGCCGCCGGTTCGGTCGTTGCGCAAAAATCCTTCCTGCCGCAAATCGGCCTGAACTTTGCCGTGACACGCGATGACGAGCTGTTCACGTCGCTGGCAGAAAACATGCGCGCCTTCTCGCCAGGCATCGGTGGCGTGTTCTCGCAATCGCAGACCTCGTTCAATGCCAGCAGTACTTCGCTGAAGCCGGAAACCTCGACTTCGCTGGAAGCCGGCTACCGCTTCAAGCGCGCGCAGATCAGCGG
>AEPR01000613.1 GCA_000195205.2 Oxalobacteraceae bacterium IMCC9480
AATGGCACGTGTAGCACTGGTTACTGGCGGTATGGGCGGGTTGGGCGAGGCCGTTTGCATCAAGCTCGCGGCACTCGGATATCAGGTTGTGACGACCTATTCACCCGGCAATAACAAGTCAGCTGCCTGGTTGGCTGAAATGGAAAAGTTAGGCTACAACTTCCGGGCCTATTCGTGTGATGTCGCCGATTATGATTCGGCGGCAGCCTGCGCAGCGAAGGTCGCGGCCGAGATCGGTCCGATTGATGTACTGGTCAATAATGCCGGTATTACACGTGACATGACGTTCAAGAAAATGGACAAGCCGAACTGGGATGCGGTGATCGGCACCAACCTCGATTCCGTCTTCAACATGACCAAGCCGGTGTGTGACGGCATGGTCGATCGCGGTTGGGGTCGCATCATCAATATCTCGTCGGTCAATGGTCAGAAGGGCGCATTCGGGCAAACCAACTATTCGGCTGCCAAGGCTGGCATGCATGGTTTTACGAAGGCGCTGGCGCTGGAAGTGGCGCGCAAGGGCGTCACCGTCAACACGATCTCGCCGGGCTATATCGGTACCAAGATGGTGATGGCGATTCCGCAGGAAGTCCTCGACAGCAAGATCATTCCGCAAATTCCAATGGCGCGCCTAGGCAAGCCCGAAGAAGTTGCCGGACTGGTGGCTTATCTGGCGTCGGATGAAGCCGCATTTTTGACTGGTGCGAATATCGCGATCAATGGCGGACAGCACATGTGCTGATGACTGAGCAGCCATAAAAAAGGCGTCACCCTGAACGGGGTGACGCCTTTTTTTTACGGCCGGGATCAGGCCTGGCGGGGATTGTCGACCAGCGCCTGCAATTGCTCGACCAGCGCCGGCATGCGCAGATAGCCGGAGGTGACCATGTCGAGCTGGCCATTGCGTTCCAGCACCAACATCGGGAAACCATCGATTTTCCAGGCCTTGGTCTGGACAAAATCGGCATGCGTGGCGAGTACGATTTTTTCTGATGCCCACAGGGTTTCGAAGGCCTCGGCGTCGGTCGGTACGCCGGCGGCGGTCAACGCCGCGCTGGCGATCCCGGCCAGGACGGCGCTCTGGGTCACATCGCGCCCGTCGACATAAAACGCCTGCTGGATGGCCGTGAATACGGCTAGCGTTGCCTGTGGTGCCAGCGTGCGGGCGGCGACGACGGCGCGGCAAGCGGGTTCCGTGTTGTAGACAAAACCGGGCTGCTCGATGGCATGGTCGGAAAACGGCAAGCCGCTGGTCTCGTGGACTTTTTTCCAGTGCGTCATCAGCTCGGCTTTCATGGGTTCATCCATGCGGTCGCTGTTATAAGCGCGCAGTCCGCCGAGCACAATCTCGACCGGCAGGCCCGGCAAACCGTCGAGCAGGGCGG
>AEPR01000612.1 GCA_000195205.2 Oxalobacteraceae bacterium IMCC9480
CGTCGAAGCCGCCCGCGCCGGCGAACAGGGTCGCGGTTTTGCCGTCGTCGCCAGCGAGGTACGCAATCTGGCGCAGCGCTCGGCAGCCGCCGCCAAGGAAATCAAAGTATTGATCGGCGACTCGGTCGACAAAGTCGATCTCGGCAGCAGGCTCGTCAACGAAGCCGGTGCGACGATGGAGCAAGTCGTTGGCAGCGTGCGCCGGGTATCCGAGGTGATCAGTGAAATCACTTCCGCCAGCCAGGAGCAGACATCGGGCATCGAACAGATCAGCCAGGCCGTTGGACAGATGGATGAAGCAACCCAGCAAAACGCCGCACTGGTCGAAGAAGCTGCCGCCGCTGCGCAGTCGCTGCAAGATCAGACAGCAAGCTTGAGCGAGTCCGTCAGCCGGTTCCGTGTGGACGCATCCCAAAACCGCATCGCGCCGGCAATGAACACGCCTGCGCCAACGATGGCGAAAATCAGCAGCAAGACGCCTCCAAACAGCCGGCGTGTCGCCACCCGGGTGAAGCCGGCACCACAGATTGCCGCCACAACAACCGGTGCCGGCGGTGACTGGGAAGAGTTCTAAAGTACCTGCCTGAATCGCCCTTTCTGCGGGCACAAA
>AEPR01000611.1 GCA_000195205.2 Oxalobacteraceae bacterium IMCC9480
CCGCGCCTTCGACAAGCTCAGGCCGAACGGATATCAGTAGTTTTTCAGAACAAACCGGCGGGAGTAATTTTGCCTAAGCCTAGCCTTCCCGCTGCCGGTATCCCGCATACCCCTTCGCCCGCAACGCGCATGCCGGGCACGTCCCGCAGCCATAACCCCAGTCATGCAGCGCACCGCGCTCACCCAGATAACACGTGTGCGTGCCGGTGCGGATCAGGTCAACCAGTGTGTCGCCACCGAGCGATTCAGCCAGCGCCCAGGTAGCGGCCTTGTCGATCCACATCAGCGGTGTTTCCAGTTTCAGGCGCGTCGCCATGCCGAGGTTGAGCGTGACCTGCAAGGCCTTCATCGTATCGTCACGGCAATCCGGATAGCCGGAAAAATCCGTCTCGCACATGCCGCCGACCAGCACGTCCAGACCGCGCCGGTAGGCCAGCGTAGCCGCCACCATCATGAACAGCAAATTGCGACCGGGTACGAAGGTGTTCGGCAAGCCGTTCTCAAGCATCGCGATTTCGACATTGCTGGTCAGTGCCGTGTCCGAAATTTTGCCGATCAGCGACAGGTCGATCACATGGTCCTCACCGAGCCGGTGATCCCAGTCGGGCGATTGCGTGCGCAGGCTGGCCAGCACGTCCGGCCGCACCGTCATCTCGATCGCATGGCGCTGGCCGTAATCGAAGCCGATGGTTTCGACTCGGGCATAGCGTTGCAGTGCCCAGGCCACGCAGGTGGTGGAATCCTGGCCGCCGCTGAAAAGGACGAGGGCGCCGTTGGGGAGAGTCATGGAAGGTCCTTGGTGCAGTTGAGGGGTCGCCGGCAGTTGCAGCGATGGTGAGACGGGAGTGCCGATTATAAGTCGCGCGCTTGTCTGTCGCTGGCAGTAAAACACCCGCCTCGTCATAGGGAAAATCACCGCCAGCGCTATCCCTTCAGCGGATATTGGTGTATATCACATGCAACTTCAGGTGGCCTGCCGGGTAGTTTCAGTTGCATCACGAAATACCGCAAAAGACAAGGGGTTCCCGCCTACAATCAGTCGATTTCCTTCCAGAAACATGCCCGCCATGCGGCTTCGCAGGTGAGGTATTCCTCCTCCCGGGAGCCTGATTGTTCATCTGTCCGACGTATCGAAGAACCGCACCATGATTCCATTGCGTTCGAATGTCTCTGCCGGTTTCACGCTCATCGAGGTGATGGTGGTCATCGCCATTGCCGCCGTCCTGCTGTCGATTGCCGTGCCATCGTTCTTTGCGACGACGCAGCGGTTCCGCACCCTCGGCGAGATCAACAGCTTTGCGCATGACCTGCAGTTCGCGCGCACCGAGGCGATCAAGCAGGGCGTACCGGTGTCGATGTGTGCCTCGTCGGACGGCGTGCGCTGCCTGAAAATCAACACCTGGCACAAGGGCTGGATCGTGTTCACTGACGCGGCCGCCGCACTCAAGGTTGATGCGCTGCTGCGTGTCCAGCCCGGCTGGACCAACACCGATACGCTGCTTGCCGATAACGCGGTGTTCGCGTTCACGTTCAGCCGCGACGGTTACACGATAGGCTTGCCCGGCACGGGAACCGTCACCGCCACGCTGCAGACGACCCCGCTCAACAGCGCCGCCACCCAATGTCTCGCACTCATCAAAACCGGCCGTCAGCAAGTCTTGCCGGCGGGGCCGGGATGCGGATGAACCGGCTCGCCGCGCGCTGCGGATTCACACTGCTCGAGGTCATGATCGCGATGTTCGTGACCGGCATCGGTTTGCTGGGTCTGGCCAAGATGCAGGCGCTGGCGATTTCGAGCACGCAAAATGCCGGTAGCCGGTCGCTGATTGCCTTTCAGGTCGGCAGCCTGGTATCGGCGATGCACGCGAACAAAAGCTACTGGGGCTATGGCGATGCACCGGCCACTTTTTCGGCCAAAGGCCTGGTCGTGACGGACGGCTCCGGAGAACTCAATGCCAGTGTCAGTGGCGCTTGCCTGTCGGCCACGTGCTCGCCGGCCGAACTGGCGGCAGTGGACATGCAGGCCTGGGTGGCCAGCATGAATGGCCGCTTTCCGACTTATAACGCGCGCTTCAATTGCACCACGGTGCTACCCGTGGGTTGCGAAATCTTTGTCAGCTGGAACGAAAACCGCATCGGCATCAGCAAGGCCAGCGCCGGCGGTGTCGATACGCAGCAGCAATCCTTCAGCGTGTACGCCAAGCCATGACGGCGCGCCTGCAGCGACGCGCGGCCGGTTTCACGCTGATCGAACTAATGATTTCGATCACGATCACGCTATTCCTGATGGCCGGGATACTGGCGCTGGTGGTGAACATGAAGGGAAGCTTCACGACGCAGGACCAGCTCGGCCGGACCCAGGAAAATACGCTGTTCGCGCTGACCACCCTCGACACCACGATCCGGCATGCCGGCTATTTTCCGGATCCGACGATCAACGCGGAAAGTGCGGCGATGCCGGAAACGACGACCGCCAACGCCGATGGCAGTACTTTTCTGGTCGGGCAAAGCATGGGCGGTTCGGCCGGTGCGGGCAGCGCTAGCGACACGATCACCGTGCGCTTCCAGAGCGCCAGCGACGATGGCTTGATGAACTGCGCCGGCGATACCAACAAGACCGGTGCCAATCTCAGCTGGAGCAATACCTTCGCGGTCAATGCCAGTAGCCAGTTGACCTGCACCGTCAGTGTCGATGGCGGTGCGCCCGGCGCACCGGTCGCGCTGATTGATAACGTCGCCTCGCTGCGGGTGCTGTACGGAGTCGATTCGGCAGCACCGGCGTTCAATGTCGACCGCTACGTCACGGCGGCCGATATCGGTACCACCTACCCGTTCACCAGCGTGCATTCGGTGCGACTCAGCATCGTCTTCAACGACCTGGTCAATTCGCGTGCCGGTGCGGTGGTGACGCTGCCGGTACTCACACACACGATCAACTTGATGAACCGGCGCTATGCGGAGCAGGAGGTGGTGCCATGACGTCACGATGTGTGTGGCGGCAACACGGGATTGCGCTTGTCAGCGCCATGCTGATCCTGGTGATGCTGACCTTGCTGGCGCTGTCGATGTTCCGGGGTTTTGGCCTGCAGCAAAAAATCGCCGGCAATGTGCTGGAAAAATCGCGCGCGTTCGAGGCCGCGCAAAGCGCGCTGCTCTACGGCGAATTCTGGCTGTCGGAGAACCGGGTAGCGAATACCGGCGTGCCGTGCACGACGACGATCACGATCGCATCGGATGCCGACATGCGCGTGTGCGACACGCCGCTGGCCACACCATCCGATCCTGCCAGCTGGGGCGGCGGATCGACTTACACACCGGCAGGCATGCAAGTCAAAGCCGGCGGTGGCGCCATCCTCAACAGCAACAGCAATCCCGATATCAACTACGCCAGTGCGCCGGCGCTGCACATTGCCTACCTGGGATTGGGTCCCAACGGTGTCGATGCACTGTATGCCGTCACCGGCGTTGGCTACGGTGGCAGCAACACCAGCGCCGCCGTCGTGCAGAGCGTCATTCGTAAAACCGCCGATGTGAAATCGCTGATTGGACTGGAACCTAAACGATGAATAATTTCCGAAAAAATCCCGTCAGCGCACTCTGGATCCTGCCGCTGGCCGGCCTGCTGCCCTTGCCGGCAGTGGCCCAGCTGGTGGTCAGCGATACCCTCACCGGCGCTGCGTCGACTTACGGCTGGAGCACCCTCAACGGTGCGTGCCTGACCGCCGGCGATGGCACGGCAAGTACCATTCCCGCCTGTAAAAATCTCTCGTACTACAACGGAAAAACCCAGGTCGGCGGCGTCTCCGGACGCTTGCCGGATCCGGTCGGACAAGGCGCATTACGCCTGACCAATGGCGACACGGGTGCCGGCAGCAACGGCAACAACCAGACCGGATCGGTGGTGTCGACTGCGCCGTTCCCGACCTCGCAGGGCGTGAAAGTGACCTTCACGACGGCCACCTATGGCGGCAATGGGTACTCG
>AEPR01000610.1 GCA_000195205.2 Oxalobacteraceae bacterium IMCC9480
CCGTCCGCCAGAACATCCTGCAGCCACTTACCACCAGCATCGACCGCGGTGCGATGGTCACCATCATCCATCGTGGCGGCTACGGTTATGCCGCCACCAGTGACCTGAGCAGCGCCGGCCTGAAAGACGCGATCCCCCGCGCGCAGGCATGGGCCGCCGCCAGTGCCGGGCGCTCCGTCATCGACTACTCGACGATCACGATGCCGCATCCGGTCGGCCGCTACGCCAGCGCGGCCAGCACCGGCACCAACCGCAAGGACCTGATCGCGTTGCTGATGCAGGAGTCGCAGGCCTGCCGGATCGATCCGCGCATCGTCGACTGGTCAGCTTCGGTCGGCACCATCAGCACGCACCAGCTGTACCTGACCAGCGGTGGCGGCGAGCTCGAACAGCAGTTCCGCTACGTGATCCCGAACCTGTCGGTGACCGCCAATCAGGGTGCCGATACCCAGACCCGCAGCCTCGGTGGCCAGTACAACGGCTATTGCCGGCAGGGTGGTCTGGAAGTGCTGGCCGATGCCGGTTTTTATGGCAGTGGCGCACGCATCGCTGCGGAGGCGATCGAGCTGTTGGCGGCACCGAACTGCCCGAGCGGCACGATGGACCTGCTGCTGATGCCGGAACAGATGATGCTGCAGATCCATGAGTCGATCGGCCATCCGATCGAGCTCGACCGCATCCTCGGCGACGAGCGCAATTTCGCCGGCACCAGCTTCGTCACGCTCGACATGTTCGGCACCTTCCTGTACGGCTCGCCGCTGCTCAACGTGACCTACGATCCGACCCGCAGCGAGCAGTTCGCCAGCTACGGCTGGGACGATGAAGGCCAGCCGGCCGAGAAGACCTACGTGATCCGCAACGGCGTGCTGGAGCGTCCGCTGGGCGGCGCGATTTCGCAAGCCCGCGCCGGTATCGACGGCGTCGCCAATGCGCGCGCCTGCAGCTGGAACCGCGCGCCGATTGACCGCATGGCCAACCTCAACATCGAAGCCGGCGATAGCTCGCTCGACGACATGATCCGTTCGGTCGACCGCGGCGTGCTGATGGATACCAATGTCTCGTGGTCGATCGATGACTCGCGCAACAAGTTCCAGTTCGGTTGCGAAACCGGCCGGCTGATCGTCGATGGCGAGCTCAAGGGCGTGGTCAAGAATCCGAATTATCGCGGCGTTTCGGAGTCGTTCTGGCGCTCGCTCAAAGCCGTTGGCAATGCGTCGACTGCCGATGTGATGGGCACGCCGTTTTGCGGCAAGGGCGAGCCGTCGCAAGTGATCCGGGTCGGGCATGCTTCGCCGGCCTGCCTGTTTGGCAATGTCGACGTCTTCGGCGGAGAAGCCTGATGAAAACCTATTTCTACCAACTGGCCGACTTCATCGCCGCGCGTCTGCAGGGCAGCGAGCAGTATCAATGCTGGTACTCGGCCGAGGCCTCGGACTTCGTGCGCTTCAACGTCAGCGCGATCCGCCAGAGCGGTCATGTGCAGCAAGCCGCGCTGACCTTGCACCTGATCGATGGCCGTCGCCATGGATCGGCTACGGCCGCGCTGGCCGGTCATATCGCTGCCGATGGTGCGACCATCGAACAGCTGATCGCAACCTTGCGCGGGCAATTGCCCGACCTGCCGGAAGACCCGCACCTGCTGGTCGCCACCGAGGTCAATTCGACCGAATTCATCGAACCCTCGCGCCTGCCATCGGCCGAAGCGATTGTCGATCAGGTGCTGCGTGCATCGACCACCGTCGACCTGGTCGGCATCCTCGCGATGGGTCCGATGATGCGCGGTTTTGCGAACGCGGCCGGACAGCGCAACTGGCATCAGAGCGCGACCTTCAACCTCGACTGGAGTCTCTATCAAAGCCGTGACAAGGCGGTCAAGACGTCGTATGCCGGCAGCGATTGGGACAGCCTCGAATTCGCCGCGAAGATGCAGGACGCCATCGCGCAACTGGCGATGCTGCGGCGCGCGCCGGTGACGGTCAAGCCGGGCGCGTATCGCGCCTTCCTGACGCCGACCGCGCTGCACGAAATCGTCGGCATGTTCAATTGGGATGGCTTGTCGGAGAAGTCGCTGCGCACCCATCAGAGTTCGCTGCGACGCATGCGCGACGAAGGCCTGCGCCTCAATCCGGCGATCACGCTGAGCGAAGACACCCAGGGTGGTGTTGCGCCCGGCTTCCAGTCCGACGGCTTCATCAAGCCGCCGCGCATTGCACTGATCGAGCAGGGCGTGCTGACCGGCAGCATGATTTCGCCGCGTACGGCGATGGAGTACGGGCTGGTCAACAACGGTGCCGGCAGTGGTGAATCGATGAACTCGATCGACATGGCCGGTGGCACCTTGCCGATGGCGAACGCGCTCGCCGAGCTGGGCACGGGCATCTTTGTCAGCAATCTCTGGTACCTGAATTTTTCGGACCGGGCCAATTGCCGCATCACCGGCATGACGCGTTTCGCCACCTTCTGGGTCGAGGATGGCGAGATCAAGGCGCCGCTCAATGTGATGCGTTTTGACGAGTCGGTGTTCCGCCTGCTGGGGGACAAACTGCTGGCGCTGACGACCGACGCGAACTGCTGCTCGATAGTGATTCGTATGGCGAGCGGGCCAACGGCAGTGCGCGTTTGCCGGGCGCGCTTGTGAAGGATTTCATGTTCGTGTTGTAATATTTTGCGGCGCGCGCGCGTCGGCTTTCGTAGGGTGGGCACGGTTTCATCGTGCCC
>AEPR01000609.1 GCA_000195205.2 Oxalobacteraceae bacterium IMCC9480
TCTAGTATTAGATCGAACGGTTTCTAGTATCAGGCCGAACAGTTTCTTGTAGTACGTCGTCATTTTTTTCCTGATTTTTCGGAGCCTCTACCATGTTCGACGCACTGCGCCACCTCTTCCACACCCTCATCCCCGCAGTCGACTTTTGCTCGCTGCGCATAGTCGACGAGTCCGGTGAGCAAATCACCGTCCGCCAGAACATCCTGCAGCCACTT
>AEPR01000608.1 GCA_000195205.2 Oxalobacteraceae bacterium IMCC9480
TTCGACAAGCTCAGGACGAACGGTTTTTACGATGCGATCCGTCCTATTTAGCCGCGCCGGAATGCCCCCCAAATCACACCGCCACAGCACCCTTCCCGAACGTCAACTCCCCACTCACCACATCGATCAGAATCAAATCCTTAGGCCCGTACTTGCCTTCCAAAATCTGCTTCGACAACGGATTTTCGATTTGCTGCTGGATCGCGCGCTTCAGGGGTCGTGCGCCATACACCGGATCAAAACCGGCTTCGGCGATTTTTTGCAGCGCGGCGTCGGTAATGTCGAGCCGCATTTCCATCTTGCCCAGACGCTGTTCGAGAATCTTCAGCTGGATGCGGGCAATCGCGCCGATGTGCTTTTCATCGAGCGCATGGAACACCACGATCTCGTCGATCCGGTTGATGAACTCGGGCCGGAAATGCTGTCGCACTTCGGCCATCACGGCCATCTTGACCACCGCCGGCTCGCTCTCTTCCATCGCCTGAATCTTGTGCGAACCGAGGTTGGAAGTCATCACGATGACCGTATTCTTGAAGTCCACCGTGCGACCCTGGCCATCGGTCATGCGCCCGTCATCGAGCACCTGCAACAGCACATTGAAGACATCCTGATGCGCCTTCTCGACTTCATCGAGCAGGATCACGCTGTACGGCCGGCGGCGTACCGCTTCGGTCAGGAAGCCGCCTTCGTCATAGCCGACATAGCCCGGCGGCGCACCGATCAGGCGGGCCACCGAATGCTTTTCCATGAACTCGGACATGTCGATGCGGATCATCGATTCTTCGGTATCGAACAGAAAGCCGGCCAGCGCCTTGCACAGTTCGGTCTTGCCGACACCGGTCGGCCCGAGGAACATGAACGAGCCATACGGCCGGTTCGGATCCGACAGACCGGCACGCGAACGGCGGATCGCATCGGACACGGCGACGATCGCTTCATGCTGGCCGATCACGCGCTGATGTAAAAAATCTTCCATGTGAACCAGCTTGTCACGCTCGCCCTGCATCATTTTCGAGACAGGAATACCGGTCGCGCGCGAGACGATTTCGGCGATTTCTTCGGCCCCGACCTGGGTGCGCAACAGCCTCGGTTTGGTATTGGCCTTGTCAGCCTGCTCGTCCTGGCGCGACTGCGCTTCGAGGGCTTTTTCGAGTTCGGGGAGCTTGCCGTATTGCAGCTCGGAGACGGTTTTCCAGTCGCTTTTGCGGGTCGCCTCATCCATCTGCAAGCGCACTTCCTCGATCTCTTCCTTGATGTGCTGGCTGCCCTGCACGGCGGCTTTTTCGGCGCGCCAGATTTCTTCGAGGTCGGCGTATTCGCGCTCGCTGCGCAGAATTTCTTCTTCGATCAGCGCCAGCCGGCGTTGCGAAGCTTCGTCCTTTTCCTTCTTGATGGCTTCGCGTTCGATCTTCAACTGGATGGTGCGGCGGTCGAGTTTGTCCATCACTTCGGGACGCGAATCGATTTCGATCTTGACCTTGGCGGCGGCTTCGTCGATCAGGTCGATGGCCTTGTCGGGCAGGAAGCGGTCGGTAATGTAGCGATGCGACAGCTCGGCGGCGGCAACGATGGCCGGGTCGGTAATGTCGACGCCGTGGTGGACTTCGTAGCGTTCCTGCAAGCCGCGCAGAATCGCAATGGTCGCTTCGACGCTCGGCTCGGCCACCAGGATTTTCTGGAAACGGCGCTCCAGCGCGGCGTCTTTTTCGATGTATTTGCGGTACTCGTCGAGCGTGGTCGCGCCGACGCAATGCAGCTCGCCACGGGCCAGTGCCGGCTTGAGCATGTTGCCCGCATCCATCGCGCCATCGGCCTTGCCGGCACCGACCATCGTGTGTAGTTCATCGATGAAGACGATGGTCTGGCCTTCGTCCTTGGCCAGGTCTTTCAGCACGGCTTTCAGGCGCTCTTCGAATTCACCACGGTACTTGGCACCGGCGACCAGCGCGGCCATGTCGAGCGATAGCACGCGCTTCGATTTCAGGCTGTCCGGCACTTCGCCATTGACGATGCGCTGCGCCAGACCTTCGACGATGGCGGTCTTGCCTACGCCGGGCTCGCCGATCAGCACCGGATTATTTTTGGTGCGGCGCTGCAGGACCTGGATCGCGCGGCGGATTTCATCATCGCGGCCGATCACCGGATCAAGCTTGCCGAGACGGGCCCGTTCAGTCAGGTCGATCGTGTATTTGGCGAGCGCTTCGCGCTGGCCTTCGGAATCGGCCGAATTGACCGATGCGCCGCCGCGCACTGCTTCGATGGCGGCTTCCAGCGCCTTGCGCGTCAGGCCATTTTCGCGCGCGGCCTTGCCGGCTTCGGACTTGTCGTCGGTCAGGCCGAGCAAGACCATTTCGCTGGCGATGAACTGGTCACCGCGCTTTTGCGCTTCTTTGTCGGCGACATTGAGCAGTGCACCTAGTTCACGTCCGACCTGTACTTCGCCTCCGGTGCCGGAAACTTTCGGCAAGCGCTCCAGCGCCGACTTCAACGCCGCTGTCAGGCCGCCGATATTGGCACCGGCGCGCTGCAGCAATGAACTGGCACCGCCGTCATCCTGATTGAGCAAGGCGACCAGCAAGTGCGCCGGTTCGATGTAGGGATTGTCGTTGCCAACCGCCAGGCTTTGCGCATCGGACAGCGCTTCCTGCAGTTTGGTAGTGAGTTTGTCTAGACGCATGGCGAGCTCCGGAAAAATTTCAATAACCACAACATGGGGTGTGGTATTGGCTTTTCAAGCGCCGGATTGCATTTTTGCGTCAGAATTACGGTTATCAGAATCGGTGCAATGCCCTGCGGTTATTGCAC
>AEPR01000607.1 GCA_000195205.2 Oxalobacteraceae bacterium IMCC9480
GCAAAAAGGCCCTTCTTTCGAAGGGCCCTCTTGTTTGCTGCTTGTAACTTAGCCTGACGATGACCTACTTTCACACGTGTTGACGCACTATCATCGGCGCAACGTCGTTTCACGGTCCTGTTCGGGATGGGAAGGGGTGGTACCGACGCGCTATGGTCATCAGGCTTAACTTGTAGAATTCCTTGTTGCCACCGTTAGTCTGGTGACCGCAAAGAACGCAATCCGGAAGAAGTAA